>NZ_JBIURV010000012.1:5353-237283 GCF_044741025.1 Streptomyces sp. NPDC088246 | reverse complement strand
TGACCCAGGTGTCGCGCTACGAGATCATGGAAACAAGTCCGTCTCGCCGCAGCGCAGATCGGACAGATAGGGGGTTCCCCTATCGAACGCCCTCTGAGACGGCAGGTGGAGCACAGCATGATGTGAAACCCCCCAGGGTTCTGAGCCAGGAACGCAAGAACGCGCGCCTCTCCCCAGAGCGCGCGGCATGCGAACGTAACCCCGGCCCACCCCCCTGTCCACAGGTAATCCGGTCCGCCCCGCTCAGCCCACCCCGTCGATCCGCGCGGCCAGTGCCCGGAACTGATCCCAGCTCAGGGCCGGCTTGCCCGGGTCCCACAGCTTCTGGGCCGTCGCCCGCAGCGGCATCCGGATGCCCTGCGCCACCTGCGCCGGGGTCTGCGCGTTCGGGAGGTCGCCCCAGACCGCGAACCGGCCGCCCAGGATCTGGCCGGAGTAGCGCGCCGGGACAGGCTGGGTGCCGCGCAGGACGAGCGGGGTCCACTGTTCGTAGATCCGCTTGCCCGTGGGGTAGACGAAGTTGTTGGGCTGACCGAGTACGTAATAGAGGAACTCGTCGTTGAGGTTCACCACGCGCCGTCCCTCGCGCAGATACTCCTCCGGCAGCCGGGCGCCGTACTCCTTGCCCGTCCAGTACTCGACCTCGATGTCCTTGTCGGCGTGGACGACTCCGTCGCGGAAGAAGCCGTCGTTCCAGGCCTTGGGCTGCTTGCCGTGCGGGCGCACCACCGCCGCGCGGTCGTTGAGCCAGCCGGTGGCGAGGTCCTTGATGCCGGCCTGTGGTCCGTATTTCTGCTGGGCGGCGCGTTGCAGCTGCGGGTACGAGGCGGCCGGGTCCTTCGCCATCAGGGCGCGGTACTCGTCGGCGCCGAGATGCCAGTACCGGCCGCCGAACAGCTCGGTGAACTCGCCGAGGAGTTCATCGATGAGCTTCGCCGCCCCCGGATCGGAGATGTCGAGCGATCCGGTCGAGGGCACACCCGACGCATTGCGCAGCTGGAGGTCGGGGTGGGCGCGCAGGACCGCGCCCAGATGGCCGGGGGAGTCGATCTCGGGGACGACCTCGATGTGCAGCCGGCCCGCGAGGCCGAGGATCTGCCGCACCTCCGCCTTGGTGAGGTGCTGCGGCGAGACCACTTCGGGGTGGGTGTCGGACTGGATACGGAACGCCTGGTCGTCGGAGAAGTGCAGGCCGAGCTGGTTGAGCTTGAGGTCGGCCATCTCGCGCAGCCGGTCCTCGATCCAGGCGACGCTGTAGTACTTGCGGGCGATATCGAGGTTGAGGCCGCGCTGCGGCCGGTCGGGGCGGTCGCGTACCTCGCCCTCGGGCATGTCGCCGTCGGCGCGCACCGACTGCTTCAGGGTCCGGGTTCCGTAGAAGACACCGGCCTGGTCGGGGCCGCTGATCGTGACCCGCCCGTCGTGCGTTCCGAGGGTGTACGACTCCGGGGTGCCCTTGCCGGGGGTGAGGGCCAGCTCCACATCGCCCGCGCGGGCGGGGACGTCACCCCGGTAGCGGATCTTCAGTTCCCTGGCGAGCAGCTGCCCCTCGTCCGCGAGCGTCCCGCTGCCGTGGGTGATCACGACCCCGGCGGCCGGGCCGGGCCGCCAGCCGGGGCCGCGGGCGGCAATGTGCTCGCGTACGGCGGGGATGGTGCGGGGCGGAGTGGAGAGCGGGTAGCTCCGGGTCGGCGAGGGGGCGGCCGAGGCGCGCGAGGGAGTGCGGGACCCCGACTCCCCCGCGAGTCCGCTTTCGGAGCTTTCCGGCCAGACGACGACGGCGATCGTCGCGGCAGCCGCCGCGGTGAGGGCCGCACCGGCCACAAGAGCGCCGCGTGAGGGCGACATCGGTCAGAAACCTCCGGTATCGATGGGAAATAGAGCATAAGTCAGGAGATAGCCGGGCAATCTCTCTGAATTGCGGTCCATCAGACGTTCCGAAACTCTCCCGTCCGGGTGAAGTTCGCGCATCCGTCGGACGACCGTTGCCCGGCCTCGCTACCTTTGAGGCACATTCGTCTCTCCCTTCACCCTGCATCCGCCTGGTCTCACCCGTCCCGCCCCATTCCAGGTTCACAGATGCCGTTGATTCGAGGAGCCCCACGCTGTCCAGGTCCAGCGAGTCCCACGCCGGCCTCCCGAAGCGACTGCGGCGACCGGCCACCCGGACGGCCGTACCCGTCCAGAACTCCGGTCCGGCCCAGGACCGGGCCGACGCCCCGGAACTCGACCGCTTCAACACCGCACCGTCCGCCGAGGCCGAGGCCGCCCTGCTGGACTGCTTCAGCAGCCGGCGCTGGGCCGGGCGGGTGGCCGCCCACCGCCCGTACCCCGACCTGGACGCACTGCTGGCCGCCGCCGACGAGGCGGGCTACGACCTGCCCCCGCCGGATCTCGCCGAGGCACTCGCCGCCGAGGTCTCCCCCGGACTGCACCACGCCGCGCCGTACTCCGCCCATCTGGCGCTCCGGGCCGCGCACGCGGCGTACGAGTGCCGCTTCGGTCATGTCTTCGTGATCTGCCTGGACGGATTCGAGCCCGCCGAACAGCCGGACCAGGTACTCGCCGGAATCCGGGCCAGGCTGGCCCACGACCCCGACCAGGAGCGGGTGGTCACCGCGGACGAGATGCGGCGACTCGCCCGGGGCCGCATCATCGAGCTGGTATCGGGTTCATAACGGAACGGGGCCGGTCAGCCTTTCGACCAGTCCGTTCTAGCCCGTCCGTGGCTGTTTGATTGCCACTTTGATCACACCAGAGGCCCCCGCGCGAACGAACCGACAAAGCGTCGCTACGATGGCCGGGGCCGGTGGACCGTACCCGGCCGGGTCAGACCGACAGTCAAGCCGGCCGGCCCCAATCCCCGCTCCCGGAGGGTTCTTCCGTGCCGGCTGGAACGCTGTACCGCGGCCGGGAAGGCATGTGGTCCTGGGTGGCTCATCGAGTCACCGGTGTCCTCATTTTCTTCTTCCTGTTCGTACACGTCCTGGACACCGCTCTCGTCCGCGTTTCCCCCGAGGCCTACGACGACGTCGTGGCCACGTACAAGACGCCGATCATCGCGCTCCTCGAATACGGCCTGGTGGCCGCCATTCTCTTCCACGCGCTGAACGGTCTCCGCATCGTCGCCGTGGACTTCTGGGCCAAGGGCCCGCGCTACCAGAAGCAGATGCTCTGGTCCGTCGTGGGTGTCTGGGTCGTGCTGATGGTCGGGGCCCTGTACCCCGTCCTCGGCCACGCCGTACGCGAAGTCTTCGGGAGCTGAGGCCAATGTCCACCGAGTCCTCCGCCGCGATCGGCTCCGTCGAGGGCGTCCGCCTCTACGACGTCGACCACCCGGCTCCGGTCATCGAGCCGCCGCGCAAGCGGACCGGCAAGACCCCCAAGGGTTCGCGCACCAACTTCGAGATGTACGCCTGGCTCTTCATGCGCCTGTCGGGCATCGTCCTGGTCGTCCTGGTCCTGGGCCACCTGCTGATCCAGCTGGTGCTGGACGGCGGCGTCTCCAAGATCGGCTTCGCCTTCGTGGCCGGCCGCTGGGCCTCGCCGTTCTGGCAGGTCTGGGACCTGGCGATGCTGTGGCTGGCCATGCTGCACGGCGCCAACGGCCTCCGTACGGTCATCAACGACTACGCCGAACGGGACAACACCCGCTTCTGGCTGAAGATGCTGCTGTACACCGCCACGGTGTTCACCGTCCTGCTGGGCACGCTGGTGATCTTCACCTTCGACCCGAACATCCGCTAGGCGCCGGGGCCAGAGGGACCAGAGGAAATCATGCAGATCCACAAGTACGACACCGTCATCGTCGGCGCCGGCGGCGCCGGCATGCGCGCGGCCATCGAGTCCACGAAGCGCAGCCGTACCGCCGTGCTCACGAAGCTCTACCCGACCCGCTCCCACACGGGCGCCGCGCAGGGCGGCATGGCCGCCGCGCTCGCCAACGTGGAAGAGGACAACTGGGAGTGGCACACCTTCGACACGATCAAGGGCGGCGACTACCTGGTCGACCAGGACGCCGCCGAGATCCTGGCGAAGGAGGCCATCGACTCCGTTCTCGACCTGGAGAAGATGGGCCTGCCGTTCAACCGCACGCCCGAGGGCAAGATCGACCAGCGTCGCTTCGGCGGCCACAGCCGTAACCACGGCGAGGCCCCGGTCCGCCGGTCCTGCTACGCCTCGGACCGCACCGGCCACATGATCCTCCAGACGCTGTACCAGAACTGCGTCAAGGAGGGTGTGGAGTTCTTCAACGAGTTCTACGTCCTGGACCTCCTGCTCCAGGAGGACCCCGAGACCGGGCTGAAGAAGTCCGCAGGCGTCGTCGCGTACGAGCTGGCGACCGGCGAGATCCACGTCTTCCAGGCGAAGGCGATCATCTTCGCCTCCGGCGGCACCGGCAAGTTCTTCAAGGTGACGTCGAACGCGCACACCCTGACCGGTGACGGCCAGGCCGCCGCCTGGCGCCGCGGCCTGCCGCTGGAGGACATGGAGTTCTTCCAGTTCCACCCGACGGGCATCTGGCGCATGGGCATCCTGCTGACGGAGGGCGCCCGTGGTGAGGGCGGCATCCTCCGCAACAAGGACGGCGAGCGCTTCATGGAGAAGTACGCGCCCGTCATGAAGGACCTCGCGTCCCGTGACGTCGTGTCCCGCTCCATCTACACGGAGATCCGTGAGGGCCGCGGCTGCGGTCCCGAGGGCGACCACGTCTACCTCGACCTCACCCACCTGCCGCCGGAGCAGCTGGACGCCAAGCTCCCGGACATCACCGAGTTCGCGCGTACGTACCTCGGCATCGAGCCCTACACGGACCCGATCCCGATCCAGCCGACCGCGCACTACGCCATGGGCGGCATCCCGACCAACGTCGAGGGCGAGGTGCTGGCCGACAACACCACCGTCGTCCCGGGCCTGTACGCCGCCGGCGAGGTCGCGTGCGTCTCCGTGCACGGCGCCAACCGTCTGGGCACCAACTCGCTGCTCGACATCAACGTCTTCGGACGCCGCTCGGGCATCGCCGCCGCCGAGTACTCCGCGAAGAACGACTACGTCGAGCTTCCCGAGAACCCGGCGCAGATGGTCGTCGACCAGGTCGAGCGGCTGCGCAACTCGACGGGCACCGAGCGGGTCTCGACGATCCGTCTGGAGCTGCAGGAGTGCATGGACGCCAATGTGATGGTGTTCCGTACCGAGCAGACCATCAAGACGGCCGTCGACAAGATCGCCGAGCTGCGCAAGCGCTACCTGAACGTGTCCATCCAGGACAAGGGCAAGCGGTTCAACACGGACCTCCTGGAGGCCATCGAGCTGGGCAACCTGCTCGACCTGGCCGAGGTCATGGCGACCTCCGCGCTGGCCCGCAAGGAGTCCCGCGGCGGTCACTACCGCGAGGACTACCCGAACCGCGACGACGTCAACTTCATGCGCCACACCATGGCGTACCGCGAGGTCGCCGACGACGGCACCGAGTCGATCCGGCTCGACTACAAGCCGGTCGTCCAGACCCGCTACCAGCCGATGGAGCGTAAGTACTGATGGCTACCCCGACTATGGACAAGGTGGAGACCGACCCCTCGGCGTCCCCTGCCTCCCCGTACATCACGGTCACCTTCCGGATCCGCCGCTTCAACCCCGAGGTCTCCGACGAGGCCCAGTGGCAGGACTTCCAGATCGAGATCGACCCGAAGGAGCGTGTTCTCGACGCCCTTCACAAGATCAAGTGGGACGTCGACGGCACGCTGACGTTCCGTCGCTCCTGCGCGCACGGCATCTGTGGCTCCGACGCGATGCGGATCAACGGCAAGAACAGGCTCGCCTGCAAGACGCTGATCAAGGACATCAACCCGGAGAAGCCGATCACGGTCGAGGCCATCAAGGGCCTCACGGTCCTCAAGGACCTCGTGGTCGACATGGACCCGTTCTTCCAGGCGTACCGCGATGTCATGCCCTTCCTCATCACCAAGGGGAACGAGCCGACCCGCGAGCGTCTGCAGTCCGCCGAGGACCGCGAGCGGTTCGACGACACCACCAAGTGCATCCTGTGCGCCGCGTGCACGTCCTCGTGCCCGGTGTTCTGGAACGACGGCCAGTACTTCGGCCCGGCGGCGATCGTCAACGCGCACCGCTTCATCTTCGACTCGCGCGACGAGGGCGGCGAGCAGCGCCTGGAGATCCTCAACGACCGTGACGGTGTGTGGCGTTGCCGCACCACCTTCAACTGCACGGACGCCTGCCCGCGTGGCATCGAGGTCACCAAGGCGATCCAGGAGGTCAAGCGGGCGCTGATCACGCGCCGCTTCTGACCGCCACCGGCGCACCGGTTGCATCCGAGGCCCCGTTTTCCGCACGAACACTGCGGGAAGCGGGGCCTCTTGCTGCACCGCTCGGGTCTTGGCGGTACGGTCATGCGGAACCGGACACCGGTTCGCCGCCTCCGGCGCAGCAAGGCACGGGGCGCACAGGCTTGATCGAAAGCGGGGAACGTTGAGCGATCCGAATCCGTACGCGGACGACTCATACAAGTGGGGGCCTCCCCAGCAGCCGGGCAATCCGCCCACCGTCGCGGACGGCCAGGGGCATGGCCTGCCCGGCTCGGGCACGCCGGCCTACGGCTACCCGCAGCAGCTGCCCGAGTCCGCGGCCCAGCCCGGCCCCGGTTACGGCTACCCGCAGGACCAGGCAGCCCAGCCGACCATGCCCGGTCACGGCTTCCCGCAGCAGCCGGGCGCACTGCCCGGCGGCGGTGTGCCGATGCTGACGTTCGGCGACATCACCGTCATGAACGACCAGATCGTGACGCCGGCCGGCACGATGCCCCTCAAGGGCGCCGTGTGGACGGCCACGGACCTGTCGCGCACCGAGGAGAAGATCCCGACGGTCGCGATCGTGCTCGCGATCGTCTTCGCGCTGCTCTGCCTGGTCGGTCTGCTCTTCCTCCTGATGAAGGAGAAGAAGACGACCGGCTTCATCCAGGTCTCGGTGACCAGCGGCGGCAGGCACCACCAGACGATGATCCCGGCGATGGGACCGGAGACCTTCCCTATGGTGATGGCCCAGCTCAACACGGCCCGCGCGATGAGCATCTGACGGTCCGCAGGGATGGCCGGCATCCGGCACACCGTCGCCGTCGTCCCGCTGGATCGTGACCGGCTCCACGCGTACGCCGGACTGGTCTGCGATCTCGCCGAATCCACCTGGGGCCGGGACATCGTGCTGCCGGACGGGCGGACGATACCCGGCCTCAGAGCCTGTCGGGTGACCTCCGATCGGATAGCGGACGCGGTCTGGTGCGTGCGATTCCAAGGCGGAGGAGGGAGTCGACGCGAAGGGGGTCCCCCCATGCCTTCAGCTATGGGGAGTCGGTGACTGACGACAACGCGGGAAGCGTGCGTGCCAGGGCGTGGCCGCCCGGTCGGAGGTCACCCGACAGGCTCTCAGCCTGGTCAAGGGCCACCATCTGCGGCCCGGCGCCCGGTACGAGCCCTCCGGGCCCCGACACCGAGGAGCTGGAGGCGACGGTGGTACGGGAGTGGCGGCGCGGCAGTGTCGTCGCCCTGGAACAGCCGGTGCGGTCACCGGAGTTCGCCGGACGGGTGGCCCTGCGACTCGGCCGCATCCTGGCGCAGGATCTGGACGAACTCCGGGCGGAGCCGGCCGATCACGTCGTCAGAGACCCCTACGACGAAGCCGGCTGAGCGCCCGGCACCCCGAGCCTCAGTCCCACTCGGCGCCGCCCCGGTCCTCGGCGACCACCATGATGCGCCGCAGCATGTCGTTGAGCAGCGTGCGTTCGTCCTTGTCGAGGACGCCGAGCAGCCGGTACTCCTCGTGGCCGAGGACATCCATCGCGCCCAGCCAGGTCGAGCGGCCCTCGTCGGTGAGTTCCACATCGACCCGTCGGCGGTCGGTGGTGGAGGGCGTACGGCGGACGAAGCCGCGCCTTTCGAGCGAGTCCAGCCGGCCGGTGACGGAGGCGGGCGCGAGGTCGAGGTCGGCGGCGAGCTCGGAGGGGGCCGCCTTCCCGCCGCGTCCGGCCAGCTTGTGGAGCGTGTCGAACTCCTGGCGGTCGAGGTCGAAGTCGACCAGGGACTGTTCGCGTACCCGGCGCAGATGGACGGAGAGTTTCTTCATACGGGTCACCGCGCCCTCGATATCGGGATCGAGGTGGGGAAGGACGGGCTTCCAGCGCTCCACATGTCCGTCGGTCCAGTCGCGTCGCTCCATGGGGAAAGCGTACGCCCGGCCCCCAACTACGCTTCGGTACAAGATATTTCGTTGACGAATAGTTCGGAACCGAAATAGGTTGCGCGCATGCCGCACCCCTTGCGCACGCGCGCCTTCCGCCTGCTCTTCATCGGACGCACCCTCTCCCTCCTCGGCGACTCCGCCATCCCCACCGCCCTCTCCCTGGCCGTCTATCTGGCCACAGGATCGACCGGAGCACTCGCCCTGGTCCTGGGATGCGCGGTGATCCCCAAGCTGCTCCTGCTGCCACTGGGCGGCGTCGTGGGTGACCGCTTCAACGCCCGCACCGTCGCGCTCACCACCGATCTCGTACGGTGCGTGACCCAGCTCTTCGTCGGCGCGGAGCTGCTCGGCGGCTCCCCCGCGCTCTGGCAGATCGCCCTCGCCGAGGCGATCGGTGGCGCCGCCGGGGCGTTCGCGATGCCGACCGTGTCACCGCTGATCCGCGGCACCGTGGCGGAGTCGGGGCTGCTGCGCGCCAACTCACTGATGGCGGTGGTCAACAGCGCGACCCGGCTCGGCGGCCCGGCCCTCGCCGGAGCCCTGATCCTCACCGCGGGCCCGGGCTGGGCCTTCGTGCTGGACGGCGCGAGCTTCGCGGTGAGCGCGGCGCTGCTGTCCGCCATGAAGGTCCGGCATGTGCCCATCCCCCGGCGCTCCCTGCTCGCCGACCTCAAGGAGGGCTGGAGCGAGGTCAGGGGCCGCGACTGGTACTGGACGAGCCTGATCGCCCACGCCGTCTGGAACTGCGCGGCGGCCGTCCTGATGACCGTGGGTCCGGCGCTCTTCGTCCGGGAGCTGGGCGGCAAGAGCGTTTGGGTCGCCCTCCTCCAGACCGGCGCGGTCGGCCTGCTCCTCGGCTCCCTGCTGGCCGGCCGGGCCCACCCCCGCCGCCCGGTCCTGATCGCCAACCTGGGCCTCGCCACGTACGCCCTCCCGCTCGGCCTGCTCGCCGTCCACGCACCCGTCGTCGTGACCATCGCCGCGTACGGCATCGCACAGGCCGGCCTCGGCTTCCTCAACCCGGTCTGGGAGACCTCGGTCCAGTCCGCCGTGCCCGCGCACGCCCTGGCCCGCGTGACCTCGTACGACTGGCTGCTCTCCCTCGGCGCGATGCCGCTCGGATATGCCCTGGCCCCACTCGCCGCCTCGGCCTGGGGCGCCGAAGTCCCCCTGGCCGTCGCTGCGGTGGCGGTCGGCGCCGCCTGTCTGGCGACGGCGGCGGTGCCGGGCGTACGGCGCTTCGCGGCGGTCGGCAAGCAGGAGGAGCGAGCCACCGAAGCGCTTGCTTGAACATGTTCAAAGACAGGTATACAGTCCATGACAACAGCTTTTGAACGCGTTCAAGGGAGGGTGGGGCATGGACCTCACTGTTGTCGCGTACGTCATCTACCTGCTGATCAGCGTGGCGCTCACCGTCTGGGTGGCGCGCACGCTCAGCCGCAACGGCAGGGTGTTCCTCGCCGATGTGCTGCACGGGAACGAGAAACTCGCCGATGCCGTCAACCACCTGCTGGTGGTCGGCTTCTACCTGGTCAACCTGGGCTTCGTCACCCTCTACCTGAGGAACGACGACGGGGTCGCCGACGCCCGCGGGCTCTTCGAGGCACTGTCGGTGAAGCTCGGCGTCGTCCTGCTCGTCCTCGGCGTGCTGCACCTCGGCAACGTCTATGTGCTCAACAAGATCCGCCGCAGGGGCCTGATGGAGCGTGAGCAGACCCCGCCCGTACCGCCGCAGGGCTGGACGGGTCCGGGAAACGGTCCGTGGGCCGCACCCGCCACCAAAGCCTGAGCGCGCCATGACGGCTGGAACAGGCGGGCAGCGGCTGTCCGTCGAGCGCCTCACGGTGCTCTACGACGCACAGTGCTCGCTCTGCGTCCATCTGCGCCGGTGGCTGATGAAGCAGCGCCAACTCGTCCCGCTCGACCTCGTCCCGGCGGCCTCCGACGAGGCACGACGCCGCTTCCCCGGACTGGACCACGCCGGGACGCTCGACGAGATCACCGTGATCGGCGACCGGGGGCAGATCTACCGCGGGACCGACGCATGGATCGTCTGCCTCTGGGCGCTGGCCGAACACCGGCCCAGATCCCACTGGCTGGCCACCCCGGCGGGCCGCCCGTTCGCCCGGGCGACCGTGCTCGCCGCCGCCAAGTACCGGTCGCTGACCGCGACACCGTGCGGCGACGGGGACAGCGCCTGTACGGCCCCCGGATCCGGGGACTGACCGGGGCGGATACCCTCGGGACTGTGGTGAAGGAAGCGAAGGACGTGAAGGAAGTCAAGGCTCCCAAGAGCGAGCAGACCCGCACACTCATCCTCGAAACCGCGCTCCGGCTCTTCCAGGAACGCGGCTACGACAAGACGACGATGCGGGCCATCGCCCAGGAGGCCGGCGTCTCCGTCGGGAACGCCTACTACTACTTCACGAACAAGGAACACCTCGTCCAGGGCTTCTACGACCGGCTCGCCGCCGAGCACGAAGCGGCGGTCCAGCCGGTCCTGGACGGCGACAAGGACCTCGCGGTGCGGATGCGCGGGGTCCTGCTCACGTGGCTGGACGTGGCGGAGCCGTACCACCGCTTCGCCGCCCAGTTCTTCAAGAACGCCGCCGACCCGGAGAGCCCGCTCAGCCCGTTCTCGGCGGATTCGGTCGCGGCCCGCGAGGCGGCGATCTCCATCCACCGGCGGTGCCTGGCCGGCTCCGACGCCAAGACCGATCCCGAACTGGCCGAGCTGCTGCCGCAGTTGATGTGGCTGATGCAGATGGGCCTGGTGCTGTACTGGGTGTACGACCGGACGGAGCACACCGAACGCAGCCGCCGCCTGGTCGAGCGCTCCGCCCCGATCGGCGCCCGCGCCATCGCGCTCTCCCGGTTCCGGGCGCTGCGACCTCTGGTGCGGCAGATTCACGAGGTGCTGGAGGAATTCCTGCCCGGCGCCGCGAAGCGTCGGGCCTAGGCAGAGGGGCGATCGTCCGGCAGTGCCGGGACGACCGCCCCCCGGACCCTGTCGTACGCGCCGGGTCCGGCGCGACGGACCGTCAGATCCGCTTCAGTTCCCACAGCCGCCAGATGCCGGTGCCGTCCGAGAGGTACTGCGAACCGGAGACATCGGTCGTGCTGATGACATAGTCCTTCTTCTGCCACAGCGGCACGAGCGGCACATCCTCACCGACCAGCGCCTGGAGCTCCTTGAAGTCCGCCGAGGTACGGCTGCGGTCGCTGTACTGCAGCGTGGCGCCGATCAGGGCGTCCATCTTCTTGCTGGAGTAGCCGTTGTGGAGGCTGTTGCTGCGGCCCACCAGCGGCTGGCTGAAGGTGTCGGGGTCCGGGTAGTCGGGAAGCCAGCCGACGGTGTACGCGTCGTACTTGCCTGCCGCGTATTCCTTCTGGAACTTCTGCCAGTCGACTGCCTTGACCGTGACCTTGAACAGGCCGCTCGCCTCCAGCTGGCGGCGCAGCTCCGCGGTCTCCGTCGCGTACGCCTCGTCGCCGCCGCGGTAGCCGAAGGTGAAGTGCAGCGGCGTCTGCACGCCGGCCTCCTCCATCAGCTTCTTGGCGCGCTCGAGGTCGGGCGCGGGGTAGATGTCGAAGAACGGTGTGCTGTGCCCGATGTAGCCCTGCGGGATCAGCGAGTAGAGCGGCTCGACCGTGCCCTTGTAGACATCGGTCACCAGCGGCCCGCGGTCGATGATCGACGCGATGGCCTGGCGGACCTTCTTGTCGGCGAACGGGGAGCCGGCGCGGACGTTGAAGACGAGATTGCGGATCTCGGCGCTGCCCGCCTCGGTGACGCGCTGATCGGGGTCGCCGGGGTTCAGCTCGGCGAGCGTGGCAGGCGGCAGCTGGCGGTGCGTCACATCGATCTGTCCGGACTTCCAGGCCGCCAGGAGTGCGTCCGACTCCTTGTAGTAGTGCACGGTGACCGGGACACCGGTCTTGCTCAGCGCACCCTTGTACCGGGGGTTGGGGACCAGCTCGGCGGTGACGCCGGGCCGGTACGACTTCAGGATGTAGGGGCCCGAGCCGTCGATCGTGCTTCCGGCCCGGAGCTTGTTCGGCGGGTACGACTCGCGGTCGACGATCGAACCGGCTCCCGTGGCGAGCTTCTGCGGGAAGGTCGCATCGCGCGAGGAGAGGTTGAAGGTGATGGTGCGGCCCTCGGACACCACGTTCTTGAGGCTCGGGAACAGCACCGCCGGACCGACATCCGTCTTGATCCTGATCATGCGCTCGATGGAGTACTTGACATCGGCGGCGGTCATCTTGCGACCGTTGGAGAAGAACAGATCGTCGCGCAGCTTGCACTGGTACGTCTGGAGCTTCTGGCCGATGAACCCACAGCTCTCGGCGGCGTCGGGTTCGGGGACGATCGCCCCGGACTTGAACGTCATGAGGGACTGATAGATGTTGCTGTACATCGCCCAGGAACCGGCGTCGTACGCACCCGCCGGGTCGAGCGAGGTGACTTCGTCCGTCGTACCGACCGCGATCGGGTCCTTCTTCACCTCGTCCGAAGGAAGCAGCTGCCAGGCGCCGACGCCTGCGATGACCAAAACCGCGAAAATCGCGAGAATCCGTATCCGGATCGACCGCATTGCCGTGCTCTCCCTTACCAGCCCCACCTCGGCGTCGCGCTCAGATACGCACATCACCGCATGTTCGCGCTCAGCCAATCACACGATTTTCACATCTGGAAGAGCAAAACTAGGACTCATAGCCTTTTGTTCGGCACTTGAAACCTCAGGTCGATCAACAAGGTCCGCAACAGGCCATCGACGGAGTGTCAGGCCTGCCGGGAGGCGAGTTCCACGACGGTGATGTCGGAGGGTGCACCGACCCGTACGGGCGGCCCCCAGGCGCCCGCTCCACGCGAGACGTACAGCTGGGTGTCGCCGTAGCGGTCGAGCCCGGCGACGGTGGGATTGGCCAGTCCTGCGATGAGATTGCCCGGCCAGAGCTGGCCGCCGTGGGTGTGGCCGGAGAGCTGGAGGTCCACACCGTGGGCGACGGCATCGTGGATGACGACGGGCTGGTGGGCGAGGAGGACGGCGGCGCGGGTACGATCCCGGTCACCGAGCGCGCGATCGAAGTCGGGTCCCCTCCCCTCGCTCTCCCCGGCGATGTCATTGACACCCGCAAGATCGAATCCGTCGACCTCGACCCGGGCATTCTCCAAAGGGTGAAGCCCCAATTCCCGTACATGATCAATCCATTGGGCGGCACCGGAGTAGTACTCGTGATTACCGGTGACGAAGAAGCTGCCCCGGCGGGCACTCAGCCGCGCGAGCGGCTCCGCGGCCGGACCGAGGTCGGCGACGGTTCCGTCGACGAGATCCCCGACGACGGCGACCAGATCCGGCTGGGTCCGGTTGATCGTGTCGACGATCCGCTGGGTGTGGGCGCGGCCGAGGATCGGGCCGAGGTGGATGTCGCTGACGACGGCGATCCGGAAGCCGTGCGCGGAGCGGGGCAGCTTGGCGAGCGGGACGGTGATCCGCTTGACCCGCGGCCCGCGCAGCACGCCGTACGTGCCGTGGCCGACCGTGCCGAGCCCGGCGACGGCGGCGGCGCCCCCGACGGCCCGCGCGACGAACAGACGGCGTGTGGGGACGGCGAGGGTGTCCGCTGCGGGGGCGTCGGCGACGAGGATGTCCGCTGCCGGGGCTGCGGGGGCGTCGGCGGCCTCGGGCGTGAGCACCTTCGTCACCGACGGACGATTCGACCGGCTTGACTCGTTCGCACGGCCCGCGAGCACCCGTCGCAGAATCGGCCGCACCGCCTCGCCCACCAGCAGAGCCAGCGTCAGATACAGCAGCGCGGCCAGCCACAGGTACCCCGGCCAGGCCAGCACCCGCTGGAGCCAGAAGGGCGCACCCGTACGGCCGGCGACCAGGGCGCCGATGCTCAGCAGCGGCAGGAGGTACACGGCCACCGTGCCGGCTGCGCGCAGGGCGCTGCCCTCGGCCGTCGTGTCACCGACGAAGCGGCGCCACAGATAGCGGTGCACACCGACGAGCAGCGCGAGCACCACGACTGCCGCCACCGCGAGACCGGCCACTGCCACTTGCGCTCCCCCGCCCGTCGTACGGCTTGTTACGCACCTTCGCGGCGCAGGGCCCTGATCCCACGGAACCCGATCACACCAACGGCCGTCCCCAGGAGAAAGGACGTGATGGCGAGCAGCAGATGCACCCAGAAGTACGCAGTCGGGTCACCCGCGTCGTCGAAGGCGAGTCCACTGCCGTCCTTCCACAGGTTCTTGACGAAAGTGATCCAGATGAACCAGCTCCACACCCCGAAAGCGAGCAGGAACCAGGAGACGGGGCGGCTGAGCTTCATGGCCCCAGTATCTCCGCCGCGCTCCGGCGAAGTCGCCCGGGGTGGGCTGTCCCGGCGGTGCACACGGCGGGTCAAGCCATCCGTACCCACATTCATATCTTCGCCCTGTACGTTTCCGACCGTGCCTGCTCTGAAAAAGATCGCGTTGACGGTCACCTCTGCCGCCTTGTTGTCCGCATTTGTCGTCAGTCCGGCATCGGCGGTCGACAAGGACACCCCCGCCAACCGGCCGAAGCCACCCGCCGGTATGTCCCGGGTCGGTGGCGAGCTGCTGGGCCGGACCGGCACGCAGGTCAAGCTGGGGGCCGGCGCCCCGGTACTGCCCAAGGACCTCACGGGCAGGTCCTGGATCGTCGCGGACGCGGAGAACGGCGAGGTCCTCGCGGCGCACAACCCGCACTGGCGGCTGCCCCCCGCCTCCACCCTGAAGATGCTCTTCGCGGACACCGTGATGCCCGGACTCCAGCCGAAGACCCGGACGCACACGGTGCAGGAGGAGGACCTCGCCGATCTCGGCGAGGGCAGCAGCCTGGTCGGCATCAAGGAACACCTCAGCTATACGGTCCACGACCTGTGGCTCGGGGTGTTCCTGCGTTCGGGCAATGACGCGGTGCATGTGCTGTCCTCGATGTACGGCGGCATCCCCAAGACCGTCGCCGACATGCAGGCACACGCCGTGGAGTTGCAGGCGCTCGACACGAAGGTGGTGTCGCCCGACGGTTACGACGCGCCCGATCAGGTCTCCAGCGCGTACGACCTGACGCTGTTCGCCCGCAGCGGGCTGCAGAAGGCGGACTTCCGGGAGTACTGCTCGACGGCCGAGGCGGACTTCCCCGGCACGAAGAAGAACGGGAAGCGCGAGAGCTTCAAGATCCAGAACACCAACCGGCTGCTCACCGGTGCGGACGGCGTCGACCCGTACAAGGGCATCGCGGGGGTCAAGAACGGCTACACCACGCACGCGGGCAACACCTTCACCGGTGTCGCCGAACGCAACGGCAAGGTGCTGCTCGTCACCGTCATGAACCCGTCGTCCAATGAGCGCCACGCCGTCTACAAGGAAGCCGCCGACCTCCTCGACTGGGGCTTCGCCGCGAGCGGCAAGGTGACCCCGGTCGGCGAACTGGTACCCCCGAAGTCCGCCAGTACCGAAACCGGCACCGGGAAGGGCCCCGCGGCGGCGCACGAAGAGGACAAGGGCAGGAACGGCCCCTCGCACAACACCGAGGCCGCTGCCGCCGACGGCGGCAACCGGGGCGTGGGGATCGCGCTGGGAATCGCCGGAGGCGTCCTGGTGCTGCTGGCCGGCGGGGTGTTCCTGGTCAACCGGCGCTGGCCGTTGCCGGACCTGATGCGCCGCCTTCCTCGCCGCTGACGGGCGCGGAGTCCTTCTCGGTGTCCTTGCTGTTCCGCGTCGCCGTCCAGGCGGCGCAGAACAGCAGCAGCCTCGCCGTGAAGTTGATCCACAGCAGCAGCGCGACCGGCACCCCGAAGGCGCCGTACATGCTCTTCGACGCTACGCCCTTCATATAGCTGCCGAGCAGCAGCTTGAGCAGTTCGAAGCCGACCGCGCCAATCGCTGCGGCGACCAGTAGCCTGCGCCGCGGGGGCTCGACGCCGGGCAGCAGCGTCAGCAGATAGAGCAGCAGCAGGAAGTCGGCGAGGGCCGCCACGACCACGGCTGCCACCTGCAGCACCACACCGCCCGCGCCGCGGTCCGAGATGCCCAGCAGGCCGGCGGTCCAGCCGACGGCTACGGAGCCTGCCGAGGAGACGGCGAGAGTCACGAGCGCCGCTCCGCCCAGACCGAAGAGCAGCCCGACGTCCTTGAGTTTACGGATGACCGGATTGCCCAGGTCCGTGTCGTCCATGCCCCACACGGCGCGCAGACAGCCCCGCATCGCGCCGATCCAGCCGATGCCGGTGAAGAGCAGCAGCGCACCGGCGACCAGCCCGACCGTGCCCGCGTTGGCGACCAGATTGTTGATGCCGAGCTGGTCGGAGATGCCCGGCACCTGCTCGGTGATCTTGTCCTCGATCTTGTGGATCTGCTCGGTGGAGAGCAGCGCGGCACCGATCGCCGCGCCGACCGCGATCAGCGGGAAGAGCGCCAGGAAGCTGATGAAGGTGATCGCGGCGGCGAGCCTGGCCCAGTGGACCCGTTCCAGCGTTTCGTACGAGCGCCAGGTGTGCGTCGCCATCAGCCGGGAGACGATCGGCCCGATGACAGGGAGGTTTTTCAGCCAGTCCATGACGTACGACTACCCTCCCGGGCAAGGAAAACCGGCATCCCTTTCACTGCCGTACGGGCTGACACTTCCTCAATCACCCATATCGGTGAGTGTTGTAACAAATCCCTCGAAAGGGTTTTCTCGGGCGATACGGTCACCACCATGTCTGTCGACACCGTGTCCCTGACCGGCTGGGGCCGTACCGCCCCGACGACCGCCCTGCGCTTCCGCCCCCGTACGTACGAGGAGGCGGCGGCGACGGTACGCGGCTGCGGACCCCGCGGTTCCATCGCCCGGGGGCTCGGCCGGTCCCACGGCGACGCCGCACAGAACGCGGGCGGCTCCGTCCTCGACATGACCGCGCTGAACCGGATCCGCACCATCGACGCCGGGACCGGCCTGGTGGTCTGCGACGCCGGGGTCAGCCTGCACCGGCTGATGGAAGTCCTGCTGCCGCTCGGCTGGTTCGTCCCCGTCACACCGGCCACCCGTCATGTCACCGTGGGCGGCGCGATCGGCGCCGACATCCACGGCCGCAATCATCACTTCTCCGGCTCCTTCTCGCGGCACGTCCAGGAGCTGAAGCTGCTGACCGCCGAGGGCGAGATCCGTACGGTCCGGCCCGGCACCGATCTCTTCGACGCGACCGCGGGCGGCCTGGGGCTGACGGGTGTGATCCTCTCCGCCACGCTCCGGTGCCACCGTGTCACCAGCTCCTGGATGTCGGTGGACACCGAACGGACCGTCGACCTGGACGACCTGCTGGCCAGGCTCTCCGCCGGGGACCACCGCTACCGCTATTCGGCCGCCTGGATCGATCTCCTCGCCCGCGGCCGGGCGACGGGGCGCTCCGTACTCACCCGGGGGGAGCACGTGCCCCGGTACGCGCTCCCGGCGCGCGCCCAGCGCACACCGCTCGCGTTCCGCCCGGGACAGTTGCCGGTCGCACCCGCGCTCGTACCGGAAGGGCTGCTCGGCCGTACCTCGGTCGCCCTCTTCAACGAGCTCCACTACCGCAGCGCCCCCAGGTACCGCGTCGGCGAGCTCCAGAAGCTGTCCGCGTTCTTCCACCCCCTGGACTGCCTGCCGCACTGGAACCGGATCCATGGGCGCGGCGGATCCGTGCGGTACCAGTTCGTCGTCGGGCACGGTCAGGAGGAGACACTGCGCCGGATCGTGCGCCGGATCTCCCGGCGGCGCTGCCCGTCGTTCCTCGCCGTGCTCAAGCGGTTCGGCGAAGGCGACCCGGGCTGGCTGTCGTTCCCGATGCCCGGCTGGGCGCTCGCCCTCGATCTGCCCGCCGCGCTGCCGGGCCTGGCCGGGTTCCTGGACTCGCTGGACGAGGAGGTGGCGGAGGCCGGTGGCCGGGTCTGCCTGGCCAAGGACTCCCGGCTGCGGCCTCAGATGCTGGCCGCGATGTATCCACGGCTGGCCGAATTCCGGTCGCTGCGCGCCGAGCTGGACCCGAACGGTGCGTTCCGCTCGGACCTGTCGCGCCGCCTGTCGCTCTGACCGCTGCGGTCCTCCGCCCTCTCGTTCTCCTTCGTCCCCCTCGCCCCCCGCCCCCTCGTCCGCAAGGAGTGTTTCCGTGAAGGACGCCTTCGGTGCCCCGCAGTCCCTGCTCGTGCTCGGCGGCACGTCTCGGATCGCTCTCGCCACCGCACGCCGGCTGATCGCCCACCGGACCCGTACGGTCTGGCTGGCCGGCCGCCCCTCGCCCGCACTGGAGTCGGCCGCCGCCGAACTGCGCACACGCGGCGCCGACGTCCGTACGGTCGACTTCGACGCCCTCGACTCCGAGTCCCACGAGACCGCCCTCGGCAAGATCTTCACCGAGGGCGACATCGACATGGTGCTCCTCGCCTTCGGTATCGCGGGCGACCAGGAGCGTGACGAGGAGGAGCCGCTCTCCGCGGTCCGGGTCGCCCGGACGAATTACACGGGGGCTGTCTCCGCCGGGCTGGTGTGCGCCGGAGCACTCCAGGCGCAGGGACACGGCTCGCTGGTGGTGCTGTCCTCGGTGGCCGGCGAACGCGTCCGCCGTGCCGACTTCATCTACGGGTCCAGCAAGGCGGGCCTGGACGCGTTCACACAGGGGCTGGGGGACGCGCTGTACGGCACGGGGGTGCATGTGATGGTCGTACGCCCCGGCGTCGTACGGCCAAAAACGGCGGCCCGGCCCGCGACGCCGCGGCTCACCGCGGCACGGTTCGCCGCTGCACCGCTGGAGGCGTCGCCTCTCGCGACGACTCCGGATGCGGTCGCGGCGGCGATCGTGACGGGTCTGCGGCGACGTTCGGAGACGGTGTGGGTGCCGGGGTCACTGCGTGTAGTGATGTCGGCACTGCGGCATGTACCGCGCCCGCTGTTCCGGCGCCTGCCGGTCTGATCCTCGGGCGCCGGGGCGCTCAACGAGCGAAGAGGGCCCTCCGGGGCCGCTCAGAGCCTGTCGGGTGACCTCCGATCGGATAGCGGACGCGGTCTGGTGCGTGCGATTCCAAGGCGGAGGAGGGAGCCGACGCAAAGGGGGTCCCCCATGCCTTCAGCTATGGGGGAGTCGGTGACTGACGACAACGCGGGAAGCGTGCGTGCCAGGGCGTGGCCACCCGGTCGGAGGTCACCCGACAGGCTCTCAGGGATGCAGGGAGGGCTCGTCCACGCAGGAGCCGCCCTGCGCGGGCACGGCGGGCGCGCCCTCCCCGGCACCGAACGGGAACTCGTTGATCTTGCGCCAGACGCCGTCCGGGCCCTGCTCGTACAACGCGAAGGAAGCGCAGGTCCAGGCGGCCTCGTAGTCGGAGAGCTCCTCGTACGCCCGGTCCATCGCCTGCTCGGCGATGCCGTGCGCCACGGTCACATGCGGGTGGTACGGGAACTGGAGCTCGCGCACCAGTGGCCCGGAGGAGTCCCTGACCCGCTTCTGCAGCCACGAGCAGGCCGAGGCCCCCTCGACGACCTGGACGAAGACGACCGGCGAGAGGGGACGGAAGGTCCCCGTGCCGGCGAGTCGCATCGGAAAGGGGCGGCCGCCCGTGGCGATCTGCGCGAGATGCGCCTCGATCGCGGGCAGGTCGGCCGCCTCGGCCTCGGTCGGCGGAAGGAGCGTGACGTGGGTGGGAATGCCGTACGCGGCAGGATCCCCGAAGCTCGCGCGCCGCTCCTGGAGCAGGCTGCCGTAGGGCTCCGGGACCGCGATCGAAACGCCGAGCGTTACGGTCCCCACGTCGTTCTCCTCAATCCTCGATGGCCGATGGTCGGTGGCCTGTTTTCAGCCATCCACCGGATCAACTTCCCGTCGCCAGTGTGACGCCTGGGGCCCCGAAACCGCCAGGGTCCTTGGACTCAGTGCTTCGCGGGCAGAAAGCCCATCCGGTCGTACGTCCGGGCCAGGGTCTCGGCCGCGACGGAGCGGGCCTTCTCCGCGCCCTTGGCCAGGATCGAGTCCAGCGTCTCCGGGTCGTCCAGGTATTCCTGGGTGCGGGTGCGGAACGGTGTGACGAACTCGACCATGACCTCGGCAAGGTCGGTCTTGAGCGCACCGTAGCCCTTGCCCTCGTACTTCTGCTCCAGATCCGCGATACCGGTTTCGGTCAGCGTGGAGTAGATGGTCAGCAGGTTGCTGACCCCGGGCTTCTCGGCCCGGTCGAAGCGGATGACCGTGTCGGTGTCGGTGACCGCGCTCCTGACCTTCTTGGCGGTGGCCTTCGGCTCGTCGAGGAGGTTGATGAGGCCCTTCGGGGTGGCCGCCGACTTGCTCATCTTCGACGACGGGTCCTGAAGGTCGTAGATCTTCGCCGTCTCCTTGAGGATGTACGGGTCCGGCACGGTGAACGTGTCGCCGTAGCTGCCGTTGAACCGCTCGGCGAGATTACGGGTCAGCTCCAGGTGCTGGCGCTGGTCCTCGCCGACCGGAACCTGGTCGGCCTGGTACAGCAGGATGTCGGCCACCATCAGCATCGGGTACGTGAAGAGACCGACCGTGGTGCGGTCGGCCCCCTGCTTGGCGGACTTGTCCTTGAACTGCGTCATGCGGGACGCCTCGCCGAAGCCGGTGAGGCAGTTCATGATCCAGCCGAGCTGGGCGTGCTCGGGGACATGGCTCTGGACGAAGAGCGTGCAGCGCTCCGGGTCGAGACCGGCGGCGAGGAGCTGGGCGACGGCGAGCCGGGTGTTCGCGCGCAGCTCTGCGGGGTCCTGCGGAATGGTGATCGCATGCAGGTCCACGACCATGTAGAAGGCGTCGTGGGATTCCTGCAGTGCCACCCACTGGCGGACCGCACCGAGGTAGTTGCCGAGGTGGAACGAGCCTGCGGTGGGCTGGATTCCGGAGAGCACGCGGGGGCGTTCAGAGGCCATGGGACCCATTGTCTCAGGTACGGAACCGATCTCCGGCAGCCGGTGCGGAAGGTGTGCGGGCGCAGGACGCGCACCGCCGTGAACGAGACGAGGAACACAGCCGGGCCGGCGGGACGGCTGCGGGCGGTGGACGGCGCGGACGGGCGCGCCGTGAATTGAAGGTTTCCTCGCCAGGGTTCCGACCGACGATACAAAGTGGGCACCACCCTCCGCCCACGCCGCACGACGAACGGAGATCCCGTGTCGACCACGGAAACTGCCATCGCCTCCGCCGAGGCGCACAGCGCGCACAACTACCATCCGCTGCCCGTCGTCGTCGCTTCGGCGGACGGAGCCTGGATGACCGATGTCGAGGGCCGGCGCTACCTCGACATGCTCGCCGGATATTCGGCGCTCAACTTCGGCCACGGCAACCGGCGCCTGCTCGACGCGGCCAAGGCACAGCTGGAGCGGGTGACCCTCACCTCGCGCGCCTTCTACCACGACCGGTACGCCGATTTCTGTACCCAGCTCGCCGAGCTGTGCGGCATGGAAACGGTGCTGCCGATGAACACCGGGGCGGAGGCCGTGGAGACCGCGGTCAAGACCGCCCGCAAGTGGGGCTACCGTGTGAAGGGCGTCCCGGACGGCATGGCGAAGATCATCGTCGCCGCGAACAACTTCCACGGCCGGACGACGACGATCATCAGCTTCTCCACGGACCAGGAGGCACGGGAGGACTTCGGTCCGTACACGCCCGGGTTCGAGATCGTGCCGTACGGGGATCTGACCGCGCTCGCGGAGGCGATGACCGAGAACACCGTGGCGGTGCTGCTGGAGCCGATCCAGGGCGAGGCCGGGGTGCTGGTGCCGCCGCCCGGCTATCTCCCCCGGGTGCGTGAACTCACCCGTGAGCGGAATGTGCTGTTCATCGCGGACGAGATCCAGTCGGGCCTGGGCCGGACCGGGAAGACCTTCGCCTGTGAGCACGAGGGCGTCGTGCCGGACATGTATGTGCTCGGCAAGGCGCTGGGCGGTGGTGTGGTCCCGGTGTCGGCGGTGGTCTCGTCGAAGGATGTGCTCGGGGTGTACCGGCCCGGTGAGCACGGTTCGACGTTCGGTGGGAATCCCCTTGCCTGTGCGGTCGCGCTGGAGGTCATCGCGATGCTCCGTACCGGCGAATTCCAGCAGCGGGCCACCGAGTTGGGCGAACACCTCCACCAGGAGCTGGGGCTGCTGGTGGGCGGGGGCGCGGTGGAGGCGGTACGGGGCCGCGGGCTGTGGGCGGGCGTCGACATCGCCCCGAGCCTCGGCACCGGCCGGGAGATCTCCGAGAAGCTGATGGACCGCGGGGTGCTGGTCAAGGACACCCATGGCTCGACGATCCGGATCGCCCCGCCGCTGGTGATCAGCAAGGAGGACCTGGACTGGGGGCTCGAGCAGCTCCGCGGCGTCCTGCGCGGCTGAGTTCCGTCGCCGGGCAGGCCCCAGGGCCTTTCGTCCGGATCGGGCCAGGGCCCGCGAGCCCGGCCCGATCCGGACGAAAGGCCCTAAAGGATCACGTGAGGCAGGAAGCGGGCGTACTCGTCCGTGACCAGCCCCGCCGATTCGCGGATGCCGAGCCCGGCCGCCTCGTCCTCGACGACCCACGCCCCGAGCACCACCCGGTTGCCGTCGAAGTCCGGCAGCGGCGCCAGTTCCTGATAGCAGCACGGCTCGTCCCGCAGCACCGCGGGGCTTCCCGGCTCATGGATCGTGACCCCCGCCCCCTCGCGGCCGAGCAGCGGCTTGGCGACGTAGCCCGCGCCCTCCCTCGTACCCGTCGCCGCGAGTTCACGCGGACCGTCGAGGTAGGCGGGGAGCAGATTCGGGTGGCCGGGAAAGAGCTCCCAGAGGATCGCCAGCAGCGCCTTGTTGGAGAGGAGCATCTTCCAGGCGGGCTCGATCCAGCAGGTGGTGCCGGTGCCGCCGCCGTTGTCGAGGGTGTCCAGCACGTGCGGCCCGAACCGGTCGCTCGCCAGCCACTCCCACGGGTACAGCTTGAAGCAGCTGCGGATGAAGCGGAGCCGCTCGTCGACGAACCGCCCGGCAAGCCGGTCCCAGCCGATCTGTTCGACCGAGAGCGCCTCCGTGTCGATGCCGGCCTGTTCGGCGGTCTCGCGCAGATAGGCGACCGTCATCAGGTCCTCGCCCAGCTCGTCCCCGTCGGAGTGCGCGAAATGCAGCGGTCCGGGCGGCAGCAGGCCGGCCTGCCGTTTCCACGCCGCGACAAGACGTTCGTGCAGGGAGTTCCACTGGTCGGCGCCCGGGAAACGGTCCTCCATCCAGAACCACTGGACGCTTGCGGCCTCCACCAGGGAGGTGGGGGTGTCCGCGTTGTACTCCAGCATCTTCGCCGGGCCGGTTCCGTCGTACCGGAGGTCGAACCTGCCGTACAGGGAAGGCAGTTCGTCCCGGCGCCGCCAGGACTGGGCGATCAGGGCGGCCAGCCGGGGGTCGGTGACGCCGAGTTCGGCGAAGCGCTCCCGCTCCACGATGTGCGTGGCCGCAGCCAGGCACATCGTGTGCAGTTCCTCGACGACGCCCTCCAACTGCTCGACCTCGGGCAGCGAGAAGACGTAATACGCGCTCTCGTCCCAGTACGGTCGCAGCGATCCGTCCGGATAGCGGGTGAGCGGGTAGACGAGCCCCTGCTCCTCCACCGTCCGCTGCCAGTCGGGACGCGGTCGCGTGGCGCGGCGTTCCATGCCGGCTCAGCCGCCGCCGGTGCCCGAGCAGCCGAAGCCGCCGCGGTCGACCGCGGACTTGTTGAAGCTGCCGCCCTCCACCTTGCCGTTCTTGCTGCTGCCGCCGTAGTAGTACGACCCCTTGCCGCTGTCGTTCTTGCACTCATAACTCGGCAGCTTGTCCTGGGTGAGCGGGTCGACGCACCGCTTGTCCGGTTCCGAACCGCAGGAGGTGATCATCGCCGCGAGCACCCCCATGCCGCCGAGCACCACCGTGCTCGACCTCAGCCTTCGTGTGGCCATATTTCCGTCTCCCCCGTCGTACGAATCAAGCCAGTACGGCCACTTGTCAGATTAAAGGGCTGCTGGTTTCGGCAGGAAGCGGGTCCACCGAAACGTCCGCAAGTAGAGTCCTTGATGTGCTCCTCGGGATGATCTGCGCGCTCGGCGCCGCTGGCTGCTTCGGTACGGCCTCCGTCCTCCAGGCCGTCGCCTCGCGGGCCGCCGCCGAGCCGGGGTCGGGCGCGGGCGTCGATCCCGCGCTGCTGCTGCGCGCGCTGCGCCAGTGGCGGTACGTAGCCGGACTCGCCCTTGACGGCTGCGGTTTCGTCCTCCAGATCATCGCCCTGCGGTCCTTGCCGATCTACGTCGTGGGCGCCGCCCTGGCGGCGAGTCTCGCGGTGACGGCAGTGGTCGCCGCCCGGCTTCTCGGCGTGCGGCTGAGCGGCGTCGAATGGACCGCGGTCGGGGTCGTCTGCGCGGGCCTGGGCATGCTGGGGCTCGCCTCCGGCGGTGAGGGCCACGCGGCCGGTCCGGCGGCCCTGAGCTGGTGGATGCTGGGGATCTCGCTGGGCATTCTGCTGATCGGCGTGGCAGCCGGACGCCTCCCGGACAAGCCGCGGGCGCTCGTCCTGGGGCTCGGCGCGGGGTGCGGTTTCGGGGTGGTGGAGGTCGCCGTCCGGCTGATCGACGACCTGTCCCCGACGGCACTGCTCGCCAACCCCGCGGTGTACGCGCTGCTGCTGGGCGGCGGTTCGGCGTTCCTGCTGCTCACGTCGGCGCTGCAGCGCGGTTCGGTGACGACGGCGACGGCCGGCATGGTGATCGGCGAGACGATCGGCCCGGCGCTGGTGGGCGTCATCTGGCTCGGAGACCGTACGCGTGCGGGCCTCGGCGGACTGGCGGTCGCCGGTTTCGTGGTGGCGGTGGCGGGTGCGCTGGCCCTGGCCCGGTTCGGCGAGGCGCCGCAGGACGCCCCCGAACCGGTCTGAGCCCGCCCGCACCGTCCGCGCCCGGCGCGAACCGCGCCGGGCGGCGGGCAGACAGGCGGGCGGGCGGGCGATTCAGGCTCTGCCCGACGCCGGCGTAGAGCGGGAGAACTGCTGCGCGCGCTGCCTTGCGGCCGACGCTTCACTTCCCCGCGCCGGGCCGGAGCGGGCCGGGCGATCGGGCGGCGCAGCCCGGCGCCGGTCAACTACTGTCTCGCACCATCCGGGTGGACACGCAGCGCGTGGTGCACCGCAGCGGTCGGCGTCGGGGGCGTTGACCGTCGGGGAGTCGGTGTGACGGTCCGGCCGGTTCTGCGCTCAGCGGATGTGCCGGGCCAGGTCCGTCGCCTTGGTCATCAGCCATTCCAGTGGTCCGCGCTGATGGAAGCGCGACCAGACGGTCGCGAACACCAAGGCTGCCGCGATGAAGCCACATAGGACATACAGGGGTGATCCGGGCAGTTCTTCGATGCCCAGGAACCGGATGCCGACGAGGTGGAAAACGTAGGCGGTCAGCGACATGGAACCGACTGCGATGACCGGCCGGGCCAGGGAGTGGAGCCGCGGGAAGGCGTCCGTCGCGGCCAGACACGCGGTCACGACCATGATCGCCACACCGGTGTTGCCCAGGATCGACAGGGTGGTCTCACTGTGCGGGGAGGCAGCCAGCAGCCAGGCGGGGGTGTCACCGGACGGATAACCGGCGGTGTCGGACCACCACGCGCTCGCCCAACCCGCGCCGATGGCGTTGGCGGCGCCGGGAGCGACGTGCAGCGCCAGCCAGGAGCCTCCGTAGCCGGCGATCATGAGGGCGGCACCCGTGAGGGCCAGGTCTGTCCGGACAGCGGTGGCAGCCAGGTCCAGGCGGGCCACGGCCATGCCGGCGATCACGAACGGGATCCAGGTCAGGGCCGGGTAGGCGCCGGTGAAGACCAGCGAGACGATGCCGTCGGGCTCACCGGGCGATGGGACGCCACTGTCGCCGATCACCTGCTGCACCACGTAGAGCACCTGGGGCAGGACGAGGGCCGTTCCCACAGCGATCGCCGCCAGGGGGCCGGAGCCGAGCCGGTACAGCGGCAGTACGAGCAGGAAGTACAGGCCATAGAAGGCGAGGATCACGTCGACCGGGATGCCGCTCATGGTCAGCACGGTGCCCAGGGCCAGAAGGATCACGGCCCGGATCACTACCTTGGCC
The DNA here is from genome assembly GCF_044741025.1 of Streptomyces sp. NPDC088246. NCBI lineage: Bacteria > Bacillati > Actinomycetota > Actinomycetes > Kitasatosporales > Streptomycetaceae > Streptomyces > Streptomyces sp. NPDC088246. Next base: position 210,933 of record NZ_JBIURV010000012.1, on the reverse strand, counting down.
ACTGCCTGGCGCCCGGCCCGCCCCGTCTTCGGCGTCACGCGCCCGGTGATGAGGACAACGGCGAAGCCCGCCAGGAAGGCGAAGAGAGCGGAGGACCTGCCGTGGGCCAGCTCCATCAGGAAGCCGATCACACCGCCCTGGTCAGGGTCGGGCCCCACATGAGCCGCGTACATGCCGAATACCGCGAGTCCGCGGGCCAGGTCCAGCCCGATCAGCCGGCCCGCCGGTGCCTTTCCGCTGTCGCGCACGGGGGCCGGGGCGTTTACTACAGGAGTTGCGACGTCTGAGTACTGAGTCATGCCTTCCAGGTTTGAGAGTGGGCTGATCGCCGGGTATCCGGCAGATGTCCGGGCCGCCCCGCCATCCGGCGGAGGCCCACCTGCCGGGTGTCCGGAGCCGCTGCTCGCGGAGCCGCCCTGGTCATCTGGGGCTTCGGGCTCGGTGCAGCAAGGATGGACAGCCATCGGCGCTTGTATTTCGAATGTACATCCGACGGCCGCGAACAGGCTGCGAGGCAGAACACATGTGATCCGACTCTCGGTGGGGGTCGGCCGAGATACGGCTAAAGGGATAGCAGGACCTTTTGAGGGTGTTCCCGCTGGCTGGTCCCCGCAGTTCAGAACGGGTTTCGTTGTGCGTAGTCACGGCCTGGGTACCCGGATCCGCCGTCATTCGGCGCTCTCCGAGGCCGGCGCGGCGAGCCCCTGACTGAGATCGGCGATCAGGTCTGCTTCGTGTTCGAGGCCGACCGCGAACCGGATCAGGCCGCCCGGGACTCCGGCCTCGGCGAGTTCTTCCTCGGTCAGTTCGTTCGACCACATCGCGGCGGGCCGCACCAGCGTCAAGCGGGTGCCGCCCAGGCTGGGGGAACGCACCGGAAGGCGCAGCGCCGAGATGAGCTGCTCGGCCGCCAGCCGGCCACCGCGGAGTTCGAAGCTCAGCAGTCCGCCGAAACCCCGCATCTGCCGCTTCGCGAGGTCGTGCTGGGGATGACCGGGGAGCCCGGGGTAGTTCACCGTTCGTACCGCGGGGTGACCGGCCAGGTACTCCGCGACGGCCTGCGCGCACTGGTTCTGCCGCCCCGCCCGCAACGACAGTGTCCGCAGGCCGCGCAGCGCGAGCCAGGCGTCGAACGGGCTGATCACCGAGCCCACCATGGTGTGCGCCTTCCAGAGCCGTTCGATCAGCTCGCCGCTCCCGAGCACGATCCCGGCCTGCACGTCCGCATGCCCTGATATGGCCTTGGTGACGCTGTGCATGACGAGGTCCACGCCCTGCTCCAGCGGCCTTTGGTTGGAGGGGGTCGCCACGGTGTTGTCGGCGAAGGTGAGAATGCCCCGGGCGCGCGCCGACGCGGTGACCGCTTCCACGTCGGTCAGCCGGAGCAGCGGGTTGCTGGGCGTCTCCAGCATGATCAGCTCGGTGTCCGGTGTGAGGGCCCGGACGAAGGCATCGGTGTCGGTCTGGACCACGAAGGTCACCTCGACACCGAAGCGGGCCCAGAACCTCGCCCGACCGAGGCTTCGCCGATCACCTCCGCCTGTCCTTCGTGAACGAACCTGCGGCCCTGCGGATCGCGGTCGGCCGGCTCGGCAAAGCCTGGGCCGCGTTCGAGTCCGTGGTCCGCGACCGGTTCGCCGCTGTCGGCGCCCGCCCGCCCGCCGCAGGGCTTCCCGGGCCGGTGCGGTTTGCGGTCCCCACGGATCTCGATGCCCCTCGCATCCCCTGAGCCGGGGTCTGCGATGACCATGGGAACCCGAGGGGTGCGGCGGGGCCTTCGTCGTGTCCGGACAGCACGAAGCCCCACCGTGCCCGGCACGATGGGGCGACGCCGAACCGGCCGGTCCCTGCATACGCGATCACGGACAGGTCCGACAGCGTCGGCAGGTTCATCGGAAGGCCGAACGGGCGGCGCTCCCCTATGCCGTACGGGGCGATCCGGAGCACGGTGTTCGGCAACTCGGCGAATTCCAGCAGCCGGTATCCGATGCGCCGGGACGGGGTCGAAGTCTCCGCGGGAACGATCCCATTGGGGAACCGATAGCCGTGCGGTCCCGGGTCCTACTGGCCCGTGCCCCTGGCAGGCACGGTTCGGTAGGGCCCGGCTCCGTTATGCCGTAGTCATCAACGCCAGGTTGTGCGTCCTCCTGAAAGCCGCCGAGAAAGTCGTGGAAGCCGTCGACCACCAAGACCGACCGGCACATGGGGGGCGGCGTCGCGGGGCTGGGCACGCACACCTGCGGCGTTGCCGTCGGTCAACAACTCCCCCATAGCCCTGAAGGCATGGGGGGACCCCCTTCGCGTTGCCTCCCTCCTCCGCCTTGCAGCTGCACGCACCCAGCCCCGCTCCTTCTCCCACCCCCCATGTACCGGTCGGTCCAAGGAGCGATCTCGGTCTGAGCGTCTGGGGTGGTCCGGGCTTCTGGTGGTCGAGCACGAGGGGCCAAGATCGAAAATGTCCGGAGTGCCCGATTTTCCCATTGTCAGGCTCGGTTATTCCGCCCCCTCGAAATCAACATCATGTTGACAACAGAGTGTTGATGCACTGAGGTGGTGGGGTGCCCGCCAATGATCAGGACCGTGCTGCCGACCTCGACCGTGCCCGCGCTGTGGTCAACGACGCCGGCGCCGCCGGCCTCGAACGACGGCCATGGCAGCAATCCGGACAGCCCGCCTCGGACGCCGACTTGGTGCGGTTCACTGCTTGGACCGCGCGTGATGCGAAGACGGCTGATCCCACGGTCATGCACGCGGGGCTGCGACTGTTGGCCTCCGCTCGGGCGGAGCTCGACCAGGCCGAGTCCGCCTTGCTGTTCGCCGCACGCGGGGCGGGGATGACGTGGCCGCAGATCGCCGGCGCTCTCGGCCTGGCCTCGGCTCAGGCCGCTCAACAGCGCCTGAATCGAGTGCTCACCCGGACCAGCGATCCCGAGACTTGTGCTCAGCCGTGATGATCCCGCTGAGTCACGCCGATGAACGGTGCGGGGCCAAGGCCGCCAACCTCGCCCGGCTGCTGCGCGAGGGCTTTGCCGTGCCGGCCGGGTTCGTGATCGAGGACGTGAGTGACGGCAGTTGGGTCCACGAGCTCGAGTCCGCGCTGCGGGGTCTGGGTTCCGGACCATTCGCGGTGCGCTCCTCCGCCGTGGGCGAGGACGCCGTCCAGGCGTCATTCGCCGGCCAACTGCACACCACTCTCGGCGCGACCACTACGGCGCAGGTGGCCGTGGCGGTGCGGCGCACCGCCACGTCCGGAACCAGCCCGCAGGCCGCCGCGTACACCGCCCGGACAAGTCGGTCACCCGGACCCGCGGTGTCGGTGATCGTGCAGAGGCTGGTCCGCGCCGAAGTGGCCGGGGTGTTATTCACTCGCCAACCGGTCACCGGCGCCGACCAGGTGGTGATCGAGGCGGCTCGCGGACTTGGCGACAAGGTCGTCGACGGGAGCCTCACCCCGCAGAGGTGGACCATCGACGGCGACGTGCTCGCCACCCCGGACACCGTCGTAGAGACGGTCCTGACCGCGGCGCAGGTGCGCGCGCTGGGCGAGACCGGCCGCCGGATCGAAGCCTCGTTCGGATGCCCACAAGACGTCGAGTGGGCCATCGCCGACGGCACGGTATGGGTGCTGCAAGCGCGCCCCATCACCACGGCTGCCGAGCCGGACGGACATGCAGCCCGCAATGCCGGCAAGACGCTTGTCACAGGCACGCCGGCCAGCCCCGGCACCGCAACCGGGCTGGTACGGATGATCGGCGGGCTGGACGACTTTCCCCGCTTCCGGTCCGGTGACGTGCTGGTCTGTCGCACGACCTCACCGGCCTGGACCCCGCTGCTGGCCCGCGCCGCCGCGGTCGTCACCGAGGTCGGCGGGGTTCTCAGCCACGCTGCGATCGTGGCCCGCGAGTTCGGCATTCCGGCAGTCACGGCCGCCGACGACGCGACGACTGTGCTGGCCGACAGACTTTGGGTCGTCGTGGACGGCAGCCGCGGCAACGTCGCATTGCTGGGCAGGCCCGGCACCGAAATCACACCACGGAGCGCAGATGAGCCAGACTTCCCCAATCGACCTCCTGGTGCTGCACGCCGTTCGGACCATGGGCTATGCCGACACCGCACGGATAGCCGCTCGCCTGAGCGTGACTGAGGACGAGGCGCGTGAGTACCTTCTGGACCCCCAGGCCCAGGGCTGGATCACCTTCTCTTCCTTCGCCGGTGACGGGGGCTGGTCGCTGACCGAGTCCGGCAAAGCGCATGGGGAGCGGCTGCTGGCGGCTGAGCTCGACGAAGCCGGCGCCCGTGCAGCTGTCGAGAAGGTCCACCGGGACTTCCTGCCGCTCAACGACGTCACGGCCGCCGCCTGCACCGCCTGGCAGCTGGCCGAGATGGGCATCGACGATCAGACCGTGACGCTCGCCCAGACGATTACGGCGCTCGAAGGCCCCGCCGCTGCGCTGGCCGGGCTCGAGGGCCGCCTGACGGCCCGTCTCGACCGGTTCTCCGGCTACCAGCAGCGTTTCACCGAAGCCCTGACCAAGGCACATGTGGAACCTGCCTGGATCACCGGCACCGACCGTGACTCCTGCCACCGGGTCTGGTTCGAGCTGCACGAAGACCTGATCGCCACCCTCGGTGTGGCGCGCTGATCCCGCCTGAGCGAGCAGGGGGAGGCCGGGGCCGCCGAAGTCCAGGAAGGAGAAAGGACAAGTGGCGCCCGCCAAGATCCAGGCTGACGCGTACTGGTTCTACGGGGGGTGGAGGAGTCGGAACGTCCGGTCGAGATCATCCCGGGACTCTGATGCTCAGATCTGACAAGGGCCCGGGAGGTCGCTGAGCAGGGCCAGGATCTGGAGATTGCCGGCGCGTCAGGTGTCAGCGACCGGGGGCGCTGCGCGCCGATACCGAGGATCCTGGTCACCGGGTCGGCGTGGCCTGGCGTTCGGATTCGGTGGCCTGGAAGCGGTAGGACTCGGTGCCGGTCTGGATGAGGGTGCAGCGGAAGGTGATCCGGTCTCGCCCTGTCGAAAACGGGCGGGGACTTCCCAGGGCTCCGGACCGCTCACGCCCGGCAGCTCAACCGATGACGGTCACGTTCCCGGCTCATGGAAGCACTCGCAACAGGGCCTCCAGCGCCCCCGCCCAGGCGCTGTCGGTCGGTGTCCCGTAGCCGATGACCAGGGCGTCGCGCCCCGGCGGCGCCTGCGGGTGCCGGAAGCGCGAGATCCCCGCCAGTGCCAGCCCCTGCCACGCGGCCGCCCGCATCACCGATGGCTCGCTGCCCTCCGGGAGTTCGAGCACGGCGTGCAGTCCGGCGGCGATACCGCTGATCCGGACATCGGGCGCCCGCTGCGCCAGCACCGCGACGAGCTGGTCGCGACGGTGGCGGTAGCGCAGCCGCATCGAGCGCACATGACGGTCGTACGCACCCGATTCGATGAACTCCGCGAGCGTCAGCTGCTCCAGCGCGCTCGACGACCAGTCGCTCAGCCCCTTGGCCTCGGCCACCTCCCCCACCAGGTTCTCCGGCAGCACCATCCACCCCAGCCGCAGTCCCGGCGCCAGCGACTTGCTCGTCGTTCCCAGGTGTACGACGCGTTCGGGGTCGAGGCCCTGGAGCGCACCGACCGGCTGCCGGTCGTAGCGGAACTCCCCGTCGTAGTCGTCCTCCAGGATCAGGCCGCCCGTGCCGCGCGCCCAGTCGACCGCCGCGGCCCGCCGGTCGGGGTGGAGCGGCGCCCCCGTCGGGAACTGGTGCGCGGGTGTCATCAGGACCGCGCCCACGGCGCGCAGCCCGGCCAGCTCACCGGTCCTGGCCCCGAGCCCGTCGACCGGCAGACAGGGCATGCGCAGCCCGGCGTCCGCGAGCAGCCTCCAGTGCACGTCCAGTCCGTACGACTCGACGGCCACCTCCCGCACCCGCCGCTTGCGCAGCACCGTCCCCATCAGCTTCAGCGCCTGCACGAAACCAGCACAGATCACGATCCGCTCCGGGTCCGCGTACACACCGCGGGCGCGGGCCAGATAGTCGGCGAGGACGGTGCGCAGCTCGATGCGCCCGCGCGGATCGCCGTACCCGAAGGCGTCGTTGGGTGCGGCGGTCAGGGCGCGGCGGGCCGCCTTGAGCCAGTCGGCGCGCGGGAACGTCGAGAGGTCGGGCGACCCGGGCAGCAGGTTGTGGGCGGGCCGCGAGCGCACCGGCCGGGAGCGGGTCGCCCTGGTGGCCGTCCGGCGCGGCTCGGCCCGCCGCGCCACTCTGGTCCCCGAACCCTGCCGGGCGGTGAGCCACCCCTCGGCGACCAGCTCCGCGTACGCGTCGGCGACGGTGTTCCGGGCGATGCCGAGGTCGACGGCGAGACTGCGGGAGGACGGCAGCCGGGTGCCGGGCGCCAGCCGCCCCGTCCGTACGGCCTCGCGCAGGGCGTCCATGAGCCCGGCCCGCAGCCCCGCCGCACCCGTCGTCTCCAGATGCAGGTCGGCACCGAAAGTGGCCCAGGAATCCGTCATGGAACTGGACCATACCGCTGCGCCATCCTCGCCGTAATGTCGTACCCATGACGACGAACGAGCACAGCCACCCGACCTCCGAGCTCACCCCCGAGCACACCCCCCGTATGCAGCAGTGGGCCGCACTCGCCCCCGATGTCTACAAGGCCCTGGTCCGACTGGACGCGGCGTCCCGCAGGGGCGTCGACCCGGTCATCGGGGAGCTGGTGAAGATCCGTTCCTCGCAGCTCAATCACTGCGCGTTCTGCCTCGACATGCACACCAAGGACGCACTGGCGGCGGGCGAGTCCATCGAGCGGATCATCCAGCTCAGTGCGTGGGAGGAGTCGCAGCACTTCTACACGCCCAAGGAGATCGCGGCCATCGAGCTGACCGAGGCGGTGACCGTACTGACCGACGGTTTCGTGCCGGACGAGGTGTGGGAGAAGGCCGCCAAGCACTTCGACGAGACCGAGCTCGCCCACCTCATCGCCGCGATCACGACGATCAACGCCTGGAACCGGTTCGCCGTGACCACCCGCATGGTCCCCGGTCACTACACGCCGGGCGACATCAAGCACTGACCGGACGCGGGTGACCCTCGTGCGCCTCGCCCCGCGTTGTCCGCCCCCGCCCCCGTTGTACGCCCTCCTTCCCGCCCCTTCGTCCGTCCTCTTGACGGACCCCGCCCCGGGAGCCCCGCGATGACCGCATCCGTCCTCCGTGCCCTGCACCACGACCGCGCCCCCGGCGATCCGCTGGTCCTCCCCGGCCCGTGGGACGCGGCGAGTGCCCGCGTCTTCGCCGATGCGGGCTTCCCGGCGCTCGCCACACCCAGTGCCGGGATCGCGGCCTCACTCGGTTACGAGGACGGGGCGACGCCCGCCGCCGAGATGTTCGCGGCCGTGGCCAGGATCGTGCGCGCCGTCCCGGCCGCCGTCCCCGTCTCGGCGGACATCGAGGCGGGTTACGGGCTGGCGCCGGAGGAACTCGTGGAACGCCTCCTCGGCACCGGAGCCGTCGGCTGCAATCTGGAGGACTCGGCCGACGGCACCCTCGTCGATGCCCAGCGGCAGGCGGACCGGCTGGCGGAGGTACGGGCGGTCGCCGGCGACCGGCTCTTCGTCAACGCCCGCGTCGACACCTACATCCACGGCGTTCCCGACGGCACGGACCAGGAGGCGGAGACGGTTCGCCGCGCCCTGCTGTACGTGGCGGCGGGCGCGGACTGCGTCTACCCGATCGCGGCCCCGCCCGAGGCCCTGCCCCGGCTGGCCGCCGCCGTCCCGGCCCCGCTCAACGCCCTTGCCCGGGCCGACGGCCCCACCCCGCGCGAGCTCGGCGGGCTGGGCGCCGGCCGGATCACTTTCGGCCCCGGCCTCCAGCGCCGGGCCATGGCAGCCGTACGCGAGATCGCGGACGAACTGCGGAAGGGGTAGGCGCCCCGGGGCCGCGCACGGTCACGCCTGTCTGCCGCCGAAGGCCGCCAGGGTCCGTTCCAGCAGGTCCGGCCAGAGAGCGCATACGCGCCCTCCAGTGCCTGCCCTCGAAGAATGGACTGCTGCAGCACCACCGACGACACTTCCCCGAGCCAGGACCGCTCCGGGGTCCTCTTCGCCTCCGTGATGCACCGCTTCGAAAGCTCAGCCGACGAGGGGAACGGCAGACCTGCTGCGTGTGCCTCTCGCCGGGCCTGCAGACAGTCGTTGAACACGACCCGAGCACAGCCGAACGCCCGATCCAGCGCAAGACGCCGACCGGGGTTCGACTCGATCCGAAACGCATACCGAAGCCGCACACACACGACCGTACGACTGACACTCGAAAAGTCCTGCAGCAAGATCAAAACCTGCGGGCACTATCCGCATCGTGACCCAATCCGCCCCATTGCAACCAGAAGCACTAAAAAATGGCAGCTCCCCGATCACGGCCACGTACCCGACGCAGCCGCCCCCGGCAGCGACTGCTGCCGGGGGCGGTGGTGTACGCCTCGGAGGACGTACGGATCAGATCAGGCCGAGCTCGCGAACCGCGTCGCGCTCCTCGATGAGCTCCTGCACCGACGCGTCGATGCGCGTACGGGAGAACTCGTTGATGTCCAGGCCCTGGACGATCTCGTACTTGCCGTCCTTCGTGGTGACCGGGAAGGACGAGATGATGCCCTCGGGCACGCCGTAGGAGCCGTCCGACGGGATACCCATGGAGGTCCAGTCGCCGGCGGCGGTGCCGTTGACCCAGGTGTGGATGTGGTCGATGGCGGCGTTGGCGGCCGAGGCGGCCGAGGACGCGCCACGGGCCTCGATGATCGCGGCGCCGCGCTTGGCGACGGTCGGGATGAAGGTGTCGGCCAGCCACGCCTCGTCGTTGACGAGCTCGGCGGCGTTCTTGCCGGCGACCTCCGCGTGGAAGACGTCCGGGTACTGGGTCGCCGAGTGGTTGCCCCAGATCGTCAGCTTCTTGATGTCGGAGACGGCGGCACCGGTCTTGGCGGCCAGCTGCGAGATCGCGCGGTTGTGGTCGAGGCGGGTCATCGCGGTGAAGCGCTCGGCCGGTACGTCCGGGGCGGCGGCCTGCGCGATGAGCGCGTTGGTGTTGGCCGGGTTGCCGACGACGAGGACCTTGATGTCGTCCGCGGCGTTGTCGTTGATGGCCTTGCCCTGCGGCTTGAAGATGCCGCCGTTGGCGGAGAGCAGGTCGCCGCGCTCCATGCCCTTCGTACGCGGGCGGGCGCCGACCAGGAGGGCGACGTTGGCACCGGCGAAGCCGACATTGGCGTCGTCGGTGATCTCGATGTTGCGCAGCAGCGGGAAGGCGCAGTCGTCGAGCTCCATCGCGGTGCCCTCGGCGGCCTTCAGCCCCTGCGGGATCTCCAGGAGGCGCAGGTTGACCGGCACGTCCGGGCCGAGCAGGTGGCCGGAGGCGATGCGGAAGAGCAGCGCGTAGCCGATCTGGCCGGCTGCGCCGGTCACGGTGACATTCACGGGAGTGCGGGTCATGGCGATCTCCGTTAGACAGCTGGCGGTGGGGGTCCCTGCCCCTGGTGCTGGACATCCCTGAATCTTGATGTGAAGAGATATCCAGCGATCAGGCTATCCGACCCGGAACCCCCCGACCGCCCGGCCCCCTGTGGCACCGCACACAACCCGTCACACAGCGCTCACCCGGCCGTATCAGCTCCCCCGGGAGGCGGTCGCTCGACGGTGGGCCTTCTCGTCCTCGTCGTCACCGCCCCGCCCCGGTCAGCAGCACCGCTCCGGCCAGTACGAGCAGCACGCCGACCGCCCCCGCGAAGAGCACGGCCAGTCGCCTGTGGCCACCACCCCAGCGGTCCACTTCCCCGCCTTCGGTCCGGTGCGGTGGCTGCTGCGGGACCGGCGGGAGCGACGCACGCGCCCGGGAGATCCGGATGGGCTCCGCCGTCATGTCCTGGCCCATCTCGGAACGGCTCCATGCCCGCTCCGCCAGCTCCCACATGGTCGTCAGATGCGCCTGATCGGTACCTGTCGCCTCGGCGAGAGCGACGATCGCCCCTCTGGGCGCGAGCAGACGCCCGCTCAGATAGCGCTCCCACGACGTCTTGCTGTAGCCCGTACTGTCGGCCACCGCGGCGATGCTCAGACCTCTGCGGTCGACGAGCCTGCGCAGCTGGCCGGCGAACTCCCTGATCTGCGGGTCGAGTTCATCCGATAGCGCCTTCCAACGAGGCATTGCTTCCCCTTGCCCGGATCCGGTTCTTCTTCCGTTCCGGACTACCCAGGAGTACGCACGAACGCAGGACGACAGTTCCAGCGGACGGGGCGCACGGGGGTGTTCGGGACTCGGGGCGCACCCGCGCACGCCCCCGGGACCACCGATGCATGCCGAACACACCGATGCGTGCCGAACACGTTGCGGGGTGATCACACCGTGGCGGAATGGTCACTTCCGTGCCACAGGCCACAGGGTTCCCTTGTAGCGGTCTTCGCTGTCCACGAGGCTGAAGCCAGGACAGGGGCAAGGCCGCTCAAGTCACCACATTCCGGAGCGCTTGCGTTTCGGTGGCTGCCCCCGCCCTCGGGTGTCCGTCCCTTCTCGGGGGAGGGGACGGACACCGTCCTCAAGCCGCGCAGCACTAGCCGTAGCGGTACGGACGGCCTCAGCGGATCGTGAAGTGGACCGCGTCCTCCAGGAACGGAATGTCCAGCCACGGCTTGGGCTGCGCCACCAGCGCGAGCATCACGATGAGGAAGCCGAGCAGCCCGTACGTCACCAGGTCGGTGAAGCGGGAACGGACCGCCAGCATGCCCACCGACGGGATCACGACCCGCAGCACGGCACCCCCGATGAGGGCCACACCGATCAGCATCGTGCCGATCCTGAAGGCCTCCGCGAAGGGGGCGACGGCCACGATCAGCAGCCCGATCCCGGCCGTGCAGAGCACGGCGAGCAGCGGCCACTGCCGGGCCGGGGCGGGCGCGTCCCCGGACGCGGCACGGCCACCGCCCTCGGGGCGCGCGGTGTCCCGGGTGAACGAGGGGAACCTCCGCGACGGATGCGGACCGCTGTGCGGGGCGGCGCTGCCGCCGGGACCGGAGGCAGCGGCAGCCTCCGGGCGGCCACCCTCGCCCAGGTCCGCGTCGCCGGAGTCCTCGCCGGCGTCCGCATCTGCCCGGACGACCGCCCCCTCACGAGCAGCACCCTCCGAAGCGGCGCCCTCACGGGTCGCAGCCCGATCCGGCGCGGCCTCGTCCGTCGCACCCGCACCGGAGACGTCCGCGTCGGACGGCACCTCAGACGTCCGGTCCGCCTCGGCGGCCGGGTCGGCCGGACTCGTACCAGCACCCATGGGGCTCCTTCCGGATCGGGTCAGCCGGCTCAGACTGCGTCGGCTGCGTTGCGCTCGGCCGCCTCGACCACGTTGACGAGCAGCTGGGCGCGGGTCATCGGGCCGACACCGCCCGGGTTCGGGGAGATCCAGGCGGCGACCTCGGCCACGCCCGGGTGTACGTCCCCGACGATCTTGCCGTGCTCGTCCCGGCTGACGCCGACGTCGAGCACGGCCGCGCCCGGCTTCACGTCCTCGGGCTTGATGATGTGCGGCACTCCGGCTGCGGCGACGATGATGTCGGCCTGCTTGAGCTGGGCGGAGAGGTCACGCGTACCGGTGTGGCACTGGGTGACGGTGGCGTTCTCGGACTTACGGGTCAGCAGCAGCGGGATCGAGCGGCCGATGGTGACACCGCGGCCGACGACCACGACGTGCGCCCCGTTGATCTCCACGTCGTGGTGGCGGAGCAGCTGGACGACGCCCTGCGGGGTGCAGGGCAGCGGGCCCGCCTCGTTCAGTACGAGCCGGCCGAGGTTCATCGGGTGGAGACCGTCGGCATCCTTGGCCGGATCCATCAGTTCCAGGACGCGGTTGGTGTCGATCCCCTTGGGCAGGGGAAGCTGCACGATGTACCCCGTGCACTCGGGGTTGGCGTTGAGCTCCCGTACGACGTCCTCGATCTCCTCCTGGGTGGCGGTGTCGGGGAGCTCGCGCTGGATGGAGCCGATGCCGACCTGTGCGCAGTCACGGTGCTTGCCGTTCACGTACCACCGGCTGCCCGGGTCGTCCCCGACGAGCAGGGTTCCCAGGCCGGGGGTGATGCCCTGCGCCTTGAGGGCCGCCACGCGGACGGTGAGATCGGACTTGATCGCGGCTGCGGTGGCCTTGCCATCGAGAATCTGGGCAGTCATGTCCCCATACTCGCGGATGACCCCACCCGCATACCAATTCTGGGTGCCGACCATGGCCACCAGGTTGCGCTTGCACAACACATTCGGCAATCGGCTGGACAAAAAGCCGATGTCAAGACGACTATGAGCCGCGCAGTACCGCGGACAGTGTCGGGGGGACAGACCGTACTCATTGCGCTTGTTTCCTCCGCTCGGACCGCGTCGTCCCCGCACCTTTTTTACAACGGAGGAAATTCGCCATGAGCTTCGGCGACCCGAACAACCCCTACGGCCAGCAGCAGCAGGGCGGGCAGCCGGGGTACGGCTACCCGCAGCAGTCCCCGCAGGGCGCGCCGCAGCAGGGCGGCTACCCGGCGGCCCCGCCCGTGCAGGGCGGATACGGCTTCCCCGGTGTGCCCACCGAGATGCCGGGCGGCGTGAAGGCAGCCCGCGTCATGCTCTACGTGATCACCGGCCTGCAGGTCATCGGCGCGGTCATCTTCGCGATCGGCGCCGCAGCCGTGGGCGCCGCCAAGAACGACGCGACGCTCAAGGACGACGTTCAGTTCCAGCAGCTTGCCGACTACTCCGGCAATGCCCTGTGGGGCATCGTGGTCTTCGCAGTGCTGTGGGGCGCCTTTGCCGTGTTCCTCGCCGTGAAGTTCGGCAAGGGAACCAACGGCATCCGCATCACGGCGATCGTCTTCGGTGCGATCACCGCGATACTCGGTATCTACCCGTTCGTGATCTTCGGTCTCGTTCACACGATTCTCGCCGTGCTGATCATCGTCTTCGTCGCGAGGGCCGACGGCAGCGCCTGGTTCAACCGCCAGCAGCAGCCGCAGTACTGATCCGGCCACAGGCACCGGAATCACACGAAGGCCGTACCCCCGCACGTGCGCGGGGGTACGGCCTTCGGTCGTTCTGCCGGGTCGGTGTCAGTGGAAGAAGTGCCGCGTGCCCGTGAAGTACATCGTCACGCCCGCCTTCCTCGCGGCCTCGACGACCAGCTCGTCACGGACCGAACCGCCCGGCTGGGCCACGGCCTTGATGCCGGCCGCGGTCAGGATCTCCAGCCCGTCCGGGAACGGGAAGAACGCGTCGGACGCGGCGTACGCGCCCCGGGCCCGCTCCTCACCCGCACGCTCGACGGCCAGCTTCGCGGAGTCGACCCGGTTGACCTGGCCCATGCCGACGCCGACCGAGGCGCCGCCCTTGGCGAGCAGGATCGCGTTGGACTTGACCGCCCGACAGGCCTTCCATGCGAAGGCGAGCTCCTTCAGCTCGTCCTCGGAGAGTGCCTCACCGGTGGCGAGGGTCCAGTTGGCCGGGTCGTCGCCGTCGGCCTGGAGGCGGTCGGTGACCTGGAGCAGCGCGCCGCCGTCGATCGGCTTGACCTCGACCGTGGAGGTCGGGGCGTCGGGGCAGCGCAGCACACGGATGTTCTTCTTGCGGGCCAGGATCTCGACCGCGCCGTCCTCGTACGCCGGGGCGACGATGACCTCGGTGAAGATCTCCGCGACCTGCTCGGCCATGGCGACGGTCACCGGACGGTTGACGGCGATGACCCCGCCGAAGGCCGACAGCGGGTCGCAGGCGTGCGCGTTGCGGTGCGCCTCGGCGACGTCGTCGGCGATCGCGATGCCGCACGGGTTGGCGTGCTTGATGATCGCGACGCACGGCTCGGCGTGGTCGTACGCGGCCCGGCGCGCGGCGTCCGTGTCCGTGTAGTTGTTGTACGACATCTCCTTGCCGTGCAGCTGCTCCGCCTCGGCCAGGCCACCGGCGCCGGAGGTGTAGAGCGCGGCGGGCTGGTGCGGGTTCTCGCCGTACCGCAGGACGTTCTTGCGCTCGTACGTCGCACCGAAGAAGTCGGGGAAGCCCGAGTCGTCGGCGGCGGCGTACTCGTCCGCGAACCAGGAGGCGACGGCCACGTCGTACGCGGCCGTGTGCTGGAACGCCTCGGCGGCCAGGCGCTTGCGGGCGGTCAGGTCGAAGCCGCCCGCCTTGACCGCGGCGAGGACGTCGGCGTACCGCTCGGGGCTGGTGACGACGGCCACGGACGGGTGGTTCTTGGCGGCGGCGCGGACCATGGACGGGCCGCCGATGTCGATCTGCTCCACGCACTCGTCGGCGGACGCGCCGGAGGCGACGGTCTCCTTGAACGGGTAGAGGTTGACGACCACCAGGTCGAACGGCTCCACGCCCAGCTCGGCGAGCTGCTCGCGGTGGGCGTCCAGGCGCAGGTCCGCGAGGATGCCGGCGTGGACGCGCGGGTGCAGCGTCTTGACGCGGCCGTCGAGGCACTCGGGGAAGCCGGTGAGCTCCTCGACCTTGGTGACCGGCACCCCGGCAGCAGCGATCCTCCCGGCGGTGGAGCCGGTGGAGACCAGCTCGACACCCGCCTCGTGCAGACCGCGGGCGAGGTCTTCGAGCCCCGTCTTGTCGTAGACACTGACCAGGGCGCGGCGGATGGGCTTATTCACCGACATGACCGAGATGAACCTTTCGTCCCTCAATGCGATAGCCGTCACGGGCGAGCCGCCCCACGGCCTCGACGAGCAGCTTGCGCTCGACTTCCTTGATGCGTTCGTGGAGAGCGGCTTCGCCCTCCGCCGTGTCCGCTTCGGCCACCTCGACCACGCCCTGCGCGATGATCGGGCCGGTGTCGACGCCGTCGTCGACGAAGTGGACGGTGCACCCGGTGACCTTCACGCCGTACGCGAGCGCGTCACGCACCCCATGGGCACCGGGAAAGCTGGGGAGCAGGGCGGGGTGGGTGTTGATGAACCGGCCACCGAACCGGGCGAGGAACTCCTTGCCCACGATCTTCATGAATCCCGCGGACACCACGAGGTCCGGGCGGTGCTCGTCCGTCGCGGCCGCGAGTGCCGCGTCCCACTCCTCGCGGGTGGCGTGGTCCTTGACCCTGCACACGAAGGTCGGCAGTCCGGCGCGCTCCGCCCGTTCCAGACCGACGATGCCGGAGCGGTCGGCGCCGACCGCGACGACCTGTGCGCCGAAGCCCTCGGGGTCGCCACCGATGGCGTCGAGCAGGGCTTGGAGGTTCGTACCGGAGCCGGAGACCAGCACGACCAGACGGGCCGGTGCGGCGGAGGGGGGCGGGGAGGCCACGGCTGGGCCCTTTCTCGCGTGGTGAAGCAGAGCAGCGCTGATTTGTATGGTCGTACGAAAGAATCGAGCCCCTCGATACGGGGAACTCTACGAACGAGCCGACCGTCAGCAACGATACCGGCACCTCGGAAGACCCCCACGGGACGGGGGTGAGAGGCCGCAGGCCGACTGCGCGGCGGCTGCGGCGAAGCACGAAAGGGTCCGGGTGACGGGGTATCGGCCACCTGCGCCGCGCTCCCAGCTTTCGGCCCCTCCCGGCCGGGAGGTAGCGTCAGGGGACAGGGAACCGTCCACAGGGCGGAAATGACGAGATGGGGAAGACGTTCACCATATGCCGGACCGACGCCGCCGCACCGCCTTCCGCCACCCGCTGCCCGAGCGGACCCCACTGATGCTGCGGGAGCGCCAGTCCCCCACGGGCCCTTCCTCCTCTTCCGGTTCTTCCGGTTCTTCCGGTTCTTCCGGTCCCGCGGGCGACAACCCGTTCGCCGCACCGCCCGAGGACCGGCCCGACCAGCCCTGGCAGCCCCGTCACCCTGCGAACGCCGAAAACGGCAACGGGAACACCCAGGGGAACGGGGGCCGGGGCAACGACGACGGGTCGCCCGAGGGCGGCTCCTCCGACGACCGGCCGGTCTGGGGCAGCCAGTGGAGCAGCCAGCAGCCCGGCCGTCAGAGCGGCGGCTTCGGCGGCCGCCCCGGGGGCGAGGGCGGGCCGAAAGGCCGAGGCGGCCCCGGGGGCAGCCCCGGCGGACTGCGCTGGGATCCGACCGACCCCGCCCAGCGCCGCGCACGCTACGCGCTGCTCTGCGGCATGTGGGCCTTCTTCTTCGCACTCTTCGACTTCCCGGAGATCGCCCTGCTGCTCGGCGCACTCGCCGTGTACTGGTCGATCAGCTCGCTCCGCGCGAAGCCGAGTGGCGCGTCCGCGCCGGGCGCCGCCGGAGCACCCGGGCCGGCCGCAGCGTCCGGTGCGCCGGCCGCCGGCCCCCTCCAGGGTTCCGGTTCCGGGCGTGTTCCGGCGTCCGCGCCCGGCGCCCCCGCCGCTCCTGGCTACGGGAGGCAGCAGACCACGGCTGCGGTCAGCGGCCTGGTGACGGCGCTGCTCGCACTCTCGATCGTCGCGACGACGTTCACGGTGCAGTTCGTCTACCGCGACTACTACACCTGTGTGAACGACGCCTTGACCAAGTCCGGCCAGCTGGCCTGCAACGACCTGCTGCCGAAGCCGCTGGAGCCCTTCTTCGGCGTCAAGAACTGACACTTCACGGATTTACGGATCCACGGACGGCCCAGCCTCACCCGGCAGGGCCGTCCGTTCGCGCCAGGGGTCGGTCGGCAGGAAGTCGTACGGCTCGGAGTCGTCGCTCCTCCCGTCCGCCGCGGACACCGACGCAGCGCCGCCGGTTGCGGGGACAGTCGCCGCAGCGGGTACGCCCCCAAAAGCGCGGACGGGCACGCGAACGGCTCCCGGTCCGGGCACCGGCTCGGCCACCTCGCCCTCGTCCCGGCGCCCGGACCGCTTCCACCACCACCGCCGGCCGCCATCATCCGGCTTCCGAGGCACCTGCCCGGGGCTCTTCGCAGGCGCCTGAGCTGCCGACGCGCACTCCGCCGCTGCCGTCTCCTGCGCCGCTCGTCGCACTCGCCGTCCCCCGTCGCCGCCCCGCAGCCGCCAGGCCCGGAGCAGCAGCGCCACGGGAATGCCGAGCAGTGCCGTCCATGCCAGGGCCGCCGCACCCGTCGGCCACCACACCGGGCCGAACTCCGCCAGCGCACCGGTGCCGAGCGGTCCCCCCGCGGCCGCGGCCAGCGCCGCCGTGCCGACCCCGCACCCCACCGCCCCCAGGCCGGCCGTCAGCGCGGTCTCCCGCAGGCTCCACGCCTCCTCCCGCCCGGCATGGGCGGGCGCGGCCCGCCGTACCGTGAACCAGGCGACCGTCACCCCGGCCACGACCGGCACCGCCCCGGCCGCCCAGTTCAGGACCGTCCCCGGGCCCTGGGCCGGCACCGCGGCGAGCAACGGGAAAACGGGCAGCGCCGGGCGCCCCGAGAAGGCGAGCGGGGTGACCGCGGACGCCGTACCGAGCGCAAAGCCCGGACCGAGTCCGTACGCGGCACCCCACACCGCCGCATTCGGCACCAGCACCAGCGCGAGCAGCAGTACCGGGACCCGTCCCGACCAGTCGCCCGAGAGCTGGACGAACGACTGCTGAGCCGCCTGTGCATGCCACACCAGCGCCACCGCGACGAGCAGCGCCCCGCCACCGAGCAGCACCGCCACCCCGGCCGCGGCCGACCGGCACACCGTCTCCGCGTGCTCCCTGAACCGGGTACGCGCCAGCTTCTCGTGCAGGCGCACCGGCGCCCAGGACGGCGGCGCGATCGGGCGCCCCGATGCCGTCCAGACCCCGGCAGCCGCCGCGCCCATCACCACAACGGCCGAAGGGAAGAGCAACGACGGTGCGTACACGGACAGCGAACCACCCCGCACATAGAACGCGACAGCGGCTCCGACCAGCAGATATCCGCCGCTGACCATGGCGAACGCGCCCGCCGCCGAGGGCGCCGGGCGCCCCTCGACGGACTCCAGGGCGTCCCGGGCCGCACGGTGTGCCAGCCACACCGGCACCACGGCGAGCAGCAGCGGGACGACGCCGACCGGGGCCGGGGCTCCGCCGAGCGTGTCGGTCCTGATCAGCTCGGCACCGTGGGCGAGCAGCCAGAGCCCGGCCGCCACGTGGAGGGCCCCGCCGGGGCCGTTGTCGGGAGCCGGGGAGCTGATCCACAGCCCCACGGCGAGCACGGCGAGTGCGCCCAGCCCCAGCCCGGCCGCAAGCGCCCCACGCAGGAAGGCGAAGGTGAGAACGGCGGACCGGCCCTGCTCTGCCGACAACGACGGGCTGCGTTCGGTCACTTGGGTCACACGGCAATGCTCCCAACGACACGCGCTTATTCCGTGTAACAGGCGAACGACCGCTGTGTCGCTCAATATACGTGTATGTACTTTTTCGCCCAGTGCAGGGCCCGCGGGGGGTCTTTCATGACAGAGAGCTCGCCCGATGCGCCGAACGGGCGGCGCGCCCGACGACACCGGCGGCGGCCGCGAGGCTACCCAAGCCGGTGACCGCCACGAAACAACCGCCGCCCCGTCCGCTGTCCCGACCGCCGACCCCCGTCGAAGCCACTGGGAGCACCGCCATGGCCCCGACCGAGCCGGGCACCACCCCCGAACTTCCGGACAAGTACGGCGCATCCGGCACACCTGTCACGGACAGCCCATCCGTCACCCGTGCCGCGCCTGAAACACCAGAAGCATCTGAGGCACCGGCCGAGGCATTCGATGCCCTGTACAAGAGCTGCGCCGCCGCCCTCTTCCACCAGACGTTTCTACTGACCGGGCGTCGGAACCTCTCCCAGGAGTCCGTCGCGCGGGCCTTCGCGCGAGCCTGGGAGCACTGGCCGGAGGTCGCGGTGGACCGTGATCCGGCGGGCTGGGTGCGGGCCGCCGCGTACGAGTACGCGATGTCGCCCTGGCACCGTCTGCGCCGCACGCACCGCCCCCTCGACCCGCCGCCCGCTGAACCCGGTGCGCGCGCACTGCTCGGCGCGCTGCTCGACCTGCCGCCGTCGTACCGTCGCACCCTGCTGCTCTACGACGGTGTCGGCCTGGATCTTCCGGAGACCGCGGCAGAGACGGAGGCCAGCACCCCGGCGACGGCGAGCAGGCTGATGAACGCACGTGCCGCGGTCGCCGAGCGGCTGCCCGAGCCGGCGGAGCCGTCGTCCTCCACCGAGCAGTCGGCGCTCCTGCATCAACAGCTCGGCGCGCTCGCCCGGGCCCAGCCCCCCGCCTCGCTCCCCTCGCCCGACACGATCCGTACGGACAGCGAGCGCAAGGCCCGGGTGTGGACCAGAGCGGCCATCTCCTTCACGGTGCTGCTCATCGGTCTGACGCTGTTCACCCTGGCGACGGCTCCGGACCGGTACGAAACCCCGGAGTCGCCCGCTCAGCAGGTCGGCGGGGTGCCGCCACGAGGTGGCCCGCAGAAGCTGACGCCGCAGGACCTGAATCTGCAGAAGAGGCTTCAGAGCGAGCTCGTCCAGGGTCCTTCCCGGCTGGTCCCCGACGCCGGCTGACCGGGAGGACCGAGAGGACCGGCAGACGGACAGCCGGACAGCCGGACGGAGAAACAGATACGGCGCGGGCCCGTATCCCTGACCGGGGTACGGGCCCGCGCCGTCTGTGCGGTGACGCGATACTGCGGTGCTGCTCCGTCGCGGTGAAGCGATCAGGCGCCGAGGATCTCGCGCGCCAGCTTGGCGGTCTCGGTCGGCGTCTTGCCGACCTTGACGCCGGCGGCCTCAAGGGCCTCCTTCTTCGCCTGCGCGGTGCCGGAGGAGCCGGAGACGATGGCGCCGGCGTGGCCCATGGTCTTGCCCTCCGGGGCGGTGAAGCCCGCGACGTAACCGACGACCGGCTTGGTGACGTTCTTCGCGATGAAGTCGGCCGCGCGCTCTTCGGCGTCGCCGCCGATCTCACCGATCATCACGATCAGGTCGGTCTCGGGGTCGGCCTCGAACGCCGCGAGGGCGTCGATGTGCGTCGTGCCGATGACCGGGTCGCCACCGATGCCGACGGCGGACGAGAAGCCGATGTCACGGAGCTCGTACATCATCTGGTAGGTCAGCGTGCCGGACTTGGACACGAGACCGATGCGGCCGGGCTTGGTGATGTCGCCCGGGATGATGCCGGCGTTGGACTGACCGGGGGTGATCAGGCCGGGGCAGTTCGGGCCGATGATCCGGGTCTTGTTGCCCTTCGAGCCCGCGTACGCCCAGAAGGCGGCGGAGTCGTGGACGGCGATGCCCTCGGTGATCACGACGGCGAGCGGGATCTCGGCGTCGATCGCCTCGACGACGGCGGCCTTGGCGAAGGCCGGCGGCACGAAGAGAACCGACACGTTCGCGCCGGTCTTCTCCATCGCCTCGGCGACGGTCCCGAACACGGGTACCTCGTTGCCGTCGAAGTCGACGGACGTGCCGGCCTTGCGCGGGTTCACGCCGCCGACGATGTTGGTGCCGTCAGCGAGCATGAGCTTGGTGTGCTTCATGCCGGTGGCACCGGTCATCCCCTGGACGATGACCTTGCTGTCCTTGGTGAGGAAGATAGCCATGGTGTTGGAGTCCCTCGTCCCTTACTTCGCAGCCGCGGCGAGCTCGGCGGCCTTGTCGGCCGCGCCGTCCATGGTGTCCACGCGCTGAACGAGCGGGTGGTTGGCGTCGGAAAGGATCTTGCGACCCAGCTCCGCGTTGTTGCCGTCGAGGCGCACGACCAGCGGCTTGGTGACCTCTTCGCCCTTGCTCTTGAGCAGCGCAAGAGCCTGGACGATGCCGTTGGCGACCTCGTCGCACGCGGTGATGCCACCGAAGACGTTGACGAAGACGGACTTGACGTCCGGGTCGCCGAGGATGATCTCCAGGCCGTTCGCCATGACCTCGGCGGAGGCGCCGCCCCCGATGTCGAGGAAGTTGGCGGGCTTCACGTTGCCGTGGTTCTCACCGGCGTACGCGACGACGTCCAGGGTCGACATGACCAGACCGGCACCGTTACCGATGATGCCGACCTCGCCGTCGAGCTTGACGTAGTTGAGGTTCTTGGCCTTGGCGGCAGCCTCGAGCGGGTTGGCCGCGGCCTTGTCCTCAAGGGCCTCGTGGCCGGGCTGACGGAAGTCGGCGTTCTCGTCGAGAGACACCTTGCCGTCCAGCGCCAGGACGTCACCGGAGGCGACCTTGGCGAGCGGGTTGACCTCGACGAGGAGCGCGTCCTCGGCGACGAAGGTCTCCCACAGCGTCACCATGACCTCGGCGACCTTCTCGGCCACCTCGGCCGGGAACTTCGCCTGGGCCACGATCTCGCGGGCCTTCTCGATCGTGACTCCGGTGTTGGAGTCGACCGGGACCTTCGCGAGGGCCTCGGGGGTCTTCTCCGCGACCTCCTCGATGTCCATGCCGCCCTGCACCGAGGCCATGGCCAGGAAGGTGCGGTTGGTGCGGTCGAGGAGGTACGAGACGTAGTACTCCTCAAGAATCTCCGGCGCGGTCTCGGCGATCATCACCTTGTGGACCGTGTGGCCCTTGATGTCCATGCCGAGGATGTCGGTCGCGCGGGCGACCGCCTCGTCGGGGGTGGCGGCCAGCTTGACGCCGCCGGCCTTGCCGCGGCCGCCGACCTTCACCTGCGCCTTGACGACAGACTTGCCGCCCAGCCGCTCGGTCGCCTCGCGGGCTGCCTCAGGCGTGTCAATGACTTCACCGGCCAGCACCGGTACACCGTGCTTGGCGAAGAGGTCCCTCGCCTGGTACTCGAACAGGTCCACGCGCGTCCGTCCCTTTTCAGTGGTCTCGCGGTTCGTTTTCAGCGTGGGCGTGCCGCGAGGGGCAACGTGACTGCTCTGTCACTAGGAAGGCGCACACGGTGACCCGGGGTACGCGGCATGTCCATCTCGCAGGTTATCCCCGCGCTCCACAGGACCCTAAATCGCAGATCGCACCTGAGCGGTGATTACGGTCACAGATCCCGCCGGTGCCCGGGCCGCAGTGGACAAAAGGGCACTCGTGCGGTGCAGCGGGGACGGGCCCCGGACCGGGCGGATGCTGTTGGTTAATCCGCAACAGCATCCGGGCGGTCCGGGGCCGCCGGTCTCAGATGCTCCGGGCCGGGTACCCGGGAGTGCCGAAGGAGGGCACCGAGTCTGTCGCATCGGTCACATACGCCGGAGTGATCGAGGTCAGGCCCTCGGCACCGTAGGCCGCGTTCCCGGCAGTGGGACGGACACCGTCACCGACCGTACCGGCGAGACCGCCGGCGAACGGCTGCGCCTGGGCTCCGACGCCGTGCGCGCCTGGCCCGTAGCGACTTCTGCTTCGGCTTCGGCTTCCGCTTCTGTGTCCGCTGCGCGGGTCATCGTTGCCCCCCGCGCCGGGGAGCGACGGAGCGGGTTGCTGTGCCGCACGGGCCCGCGTCCCGAAGAGCAGCCCGCCGAGGAACAGCACCACCTGTAGCGCTCGCCGGGCGACCGGCCCGCGCCGGGGGCGCGGGCCGGTGGCGGAACGAACGGCTGCGGTGGTCACGTGGGGATGAGCCCTCCCCGGATGGCGCAGACCGCGGAATGCGGTCCTCCGCGGGTGACGGGGCGGTGCTTGCACGAACCTCCCGGGTTTGCGCAGGCCCTTGTTACTGATGAGTCTCCTTGTCCGGCATGGGAAGTGGCCTCTTCTCGATCGCCGCTGCCATCACTCCCGGAAACAGATCCGGGGTGCATGCGAATGCCGGTGCGCCCAGGGCCCCGAGGGCCGCCGCATGGTCACGGTCGTAGGCGGGCGCACCCTCGTCGGACAGCGCGAGCAGCGTCACGAACTGCACGCCGGATGCCTTCATCGCGGCGACCCGCTTCAGCATCTCGTCGCGTATGCCGCCCTCGTAGAGGTCGCTGATGAGGACGACGACGGTGTCGGCAGGGCGGGAGATCTTCGACTGGCAGTAGGCGAGCGCACGGTTGATGTCGGTGCCGCCGCCGAGTTGGGTACCGAAGAGTACGTCGACGGGGTCGTCGAGCTGGTCGGTGAGGTCGACCACCGCCGTATCGAAGACGACAAGCCTGGTTTGCAGGGTTCGCATGGAGGCGAGCACCGCGCCGAAGACGGAGGCGTAGACGACGGAGGCGGCCATCGACCCCGACTGGTCGATGCAGAGGATGACGTCCTTCTTCACGGACTGCGCGGCCCGCCCGTAGCCGATGAGCCGCTCGGGGACGACGGTGCCGTGCTCGGGAAGGTAGTTCTTGAGGTTGGCCCGGATGGTCCGGCCCCAGTCGATGTCGTGGTGGCGGGGCCGGTTGATCTTGGCCGAGCGGTCCAGTGCGCCGGTGAGTGTGGCCCGGGTGCGGGTGGCGAGCCGCTTCTCCAGATCGTCGACGACCTTGCGCACGACGGCTCTTGCGGTCTCCTTCGTCGTCTCGGGCATGACCTTGTTGAGAGAGAGGAGCGTTCCGACGAGATGGACGTCCGCCTCGACGGCCTCCAGCATCTCCGGTTCGAGGAGCAGTGCGGAGAGGCCGAGTCGGTCGATCGCGTCGCGCTGCATGACCTGGACGACGGAGCTGGGGAAGTATGTGCGGATGTCGCCGAGCCAGCGGGCCACGGAGGGGGCGGAGGCCCCGAGTCCGGCCGAGCGGTTGCTCCCGCCCCGGCCCCCGGGTCTGCCTCCGCCGCCGTACAGCGCGGTCAGTGCGCCGTCCATCGCGGCGTCGCGTCCGGTGAGGGTGCAGCCGGTGCTCTCTGCGCTGTCCCCGCCCAGGACCAGCCGCCACCGACGCAGCCGCTCGTCGTCCGCCGGGCCCGACTGCGGGCGGGGTCGTGCCGAGCGGTCCGCCGGGCCGGGCGGCGAGCTGTGGGCCGGGTGCGGTGCGGTGCCGGCCGTGTCCGTGGTCATCCCGTCGCCCCCAGCGGTTCCTCGGCGTTCCCGACTCTCTTGTCCGGATCTCTGTTGTCCGGATCTCTGTTGTCCGGGTCGACGCCGCCCGGGTCCGGACCGGTGCCGGTGTCCAGACCGAGCAGCAGACGCAGCACCGGCACCACCGCGTCGGCTCTGGCTCGGTCGAGTCCGGGGCCGAAGCCGGGGGCCGTCGTCCCGGTGGCGGTGGCTGTCGGCCCTTCGGCTGACGGGCCGCGCCGTACGAGTTCGCCCAGCGTGCGCCGTACGCCCGCTTCGTACACCGAGAAGGTGCGGCGCAACAGGGGCAGCACATCGGCGAAGGTGTCGGCTGGAACCCCGGTGAGCCAGGCGTCGACCAGGCCCAGCAGTCGCTCGTCGTGGACGAGGAGCATGCCGCCCCCGGCGGCTCCGCCGACGAACCCCTCGATCCAGGCCGCGGCGTCGGCCGGGGGTGTGCCGGGCGAGAGGGCCAGGCCCATCAGCCGTGCCGCGTCGTCCTCCGCGAGCCGCCCTTCGTCGAGCAGCAGGCGGGCCGCGCGGCCCCGGATGACACCCGCGACCATGTCCCGGGCGGCGAGCTTGTGCAGCACGGCGGTCCAGCGCTCACGCAGCCCGGCCCCGTCGACCGCCTGAACGAATCCGGTGAGCAGCCCGATCGCGGTGTGGACCCCGTCCACCCGGCGGTGCAGTTCGGCGGCGCCGTCGGCGTCCAGTCCGGTGCAGGCGGGAGGGAGTCCGACGCAGATCCGTTCGGCGAGCCCGGCCGCGACCTCGCCGAGAGCCGCGGTGTCCGTGGACCGCACGTCGCCGTAGCGCAGGGTGCGGGCCAGCGCGGGCAGGGCGTCGGCGAGATGGCCGACGTCGGCGTCGAGTGCGGCACGGTCGGCGAGGGCCCGCATCACCACGGGCAGCGCGTCCGGCAGTTCCGCGAGGAGGCAGTGCTCGGCGAGTGCGGTGACCTCGGCGAGTGCGGTCGCCGAAACCGCCTGGGTCTCGGCCTTGGCGGTCGCCGCGGCAAGCACGGTGGTACCCCATGTCCCGGCCTCCGCGACCCGTACGTACAGCTCGGGCTCCCAGCAGAGCCGCCAGCTCTCCCGGAAGGTGCCGGTACTCGCCCGGCCCGCGACGGGCTCGCCCCAGCCGACGGCGAGGATCCGCAGCCGGTGGAGCAGCCGGCTACGGGCCGCGTCGGTGTCCTTGCGCAGGTCGAGTTCCAACTCCCGCTCCATGGCCTCCGGCTTGAGCCGGAGTGTGCGCTGCTGTCGGGTGAGGTCGCGCTGCAGGGGTACGGCGGGGGCGGTGTCCGGCACTTCGCCGAGTGTCTCGCCGACTGTCAGCCGGTCCTGTACGAGCGCGAGCGGCACATCGGAGCCCTCGCACATCACGGCCCGGATCGCATCGGTCGTCTCGCTCAGCCCGGCCAGCGGGCGGCCGCGCATGGCGGCGAGGGTCTCGGCGAGCCTGACGGCCTCGATGACATGGGCGGACGAGACGAACCGGTCCTCGTCGCGCAGGAGTCCGGCGACCTTGGTCATCCACCGCTCGATCGGGCGGTCGGCGGTCTCGAAGAGGTGTCCGTACCAGCCGGGCGAGTCGATGCCCGCCCCGTATCCGCTGTGCCGGGCCAGCCGACGGTGCGACCAGGGCACCCAGGTCAGCTCGGCCTTGACCTTGGGCAGCCCCTTGAGCAGGGCCCGGTCGGCGGCGAGCGTGGTCCTCGTGACGAGCGCGGGCACATGCCAGGCACCGCAGACGACCGCGATGTCGTCCCCGAACTCCTTTACCGACTTGCGCAGTTGGATACGCATATACGCCTCGCGGACGGTGTCACGAGGGTGGCCGCCGTCCCCGTACACCTCGCGCAGGGCCGTCATCGCCTCGGCGAGCGCGGCGAACGGCGCCCGCGGGTCGACTGCTTCACCGCCCTGGGCGCGGTGTTCGACGACGTCCTCCCACCAGCGCTCCGGGTCGTCGTAACCCGCTGTCTCGGCCAGTACTCCGATGGGGTCGATCGGGGCATGCGCAGGCGAGCCGGCCGTAGACGGCTCCCCGGATCCATCCCCGTCCGCTCCCCCGTCCCCGCCCGTCTCGCGTTCCGCCGCCTGTGCCATGGCCAGGGAGTTCGCCGCGGGCAGGTCGATGAAGCGGACCGGGACGTCGTGCGCCAGCGCCCAGCGGATCGCGACCCACTCGGGCGAGAACGCGGCCAGCGGCCAGAACGCCGCCTGTCCCGGGTCGTCGACAGCATGGGCAAGAAGCGCGACCGGCGGCCGCATCTGCTCGTCGGCGGCCAGCGGCAGCAGTGCGTCACCCTCAGGAGGTCCCTCGATCAGCACTGCCCGCGGGCGGGCGGCCTCCAGGGCCGCACGGACGGCTCGGGCCGAGCCCGGGCCGTGGTGCCGCACTCCCAGCAGCAGCGGCCCGGCGGAACACGCGGCCCGGGTCATGCGGATACCTCGCGGCAGGCGCGGTAGAAGTCCTTCCACCCGTCCCGCTCCCGGACCACGGTCTCCAGGTACTCCTGCCAGACCACCCGGTCGGCCGCGGGATCGCGGACGACCGCGCCCAGGATGCCCGCAGCCACGTCACCGGGGTGCAGCACCCCGTCGCCGAAGTGCGCGGCCAGCGCAAGGCCGTTGGTGACGACGGAGATCGCCTCGGCCGTCGACAGCGTCCCCGAGGGAGACTTGAGCTTGGTGCGGCCGTCGATGGTGACACCGTCACGCAGCTCGCGGAAGACCGTCACGACGCGCCGGATCTCGGCCATGCCGTCGGGCGCGGCCGGGAGGTCGAGCGAACGCCCGATCTGGTCGACGCGCCGGGACACGATGTCGACCTCTGCGTCGGGGGTGGCCGGCAGCGGCAGCACGACGGTGTTGAACCGGCGGCGCAGCGCGCTGGACAGCTCGTTGACCCCGCGGTCGCGGTCGTTGGCGGTGGCGATGACGTTGAAACCGCGGACCGCCTGGACCTCCTGGCCCAGTTCGGGGACGGGGAGCGTCTTCTCCGACAGGATCGTGATCAGCGAGTCCTGCACATCGGCGGGGATACGGGTGAGTTCCTCGATCCGCGCGGTCATGCCGTCGGACATGGCGCGCATGAGCGGACTGGGCACCAGGGCGCCGCGGCTGGGCCCGTGTGCGAGCAGTTGTGCGTAATTCCAGCCGTAGCGGACGGCTTCCTCCGGGGTGCCCGCCGTGCCCTGGACGAGCAGTGTCGAGTCGCCGCTGACGGCGGCCGCGAGATGCTCGGAGACCCAGGTCTTGGCGGTGCCGGGAACGCCGAGGAGCAGCAGGGCCCGGTCGGTGGCGAGTGTGGTCACGGCGACTTCGACGAGGCGGCGCGGACCGACGTACTTGGGTGTGATCACCGTGCCGTCCGGCAGTGTGCCGCCGAGCAGGTAGGTGGCGACGGCCCACGGGGACAACTGCCAACGGGCGGGCCGCGGCCGGTCGTCGGCCGCGGCAAGGGCCTTCAGCTCGTGAGCGAAGGCGTCCTCGGCATGCGGCCGCAGGGCCTGTACGCCAATGGCGGCGGTGGTTTCGGGCACGGTCATGGATCCCCCTCCAGATCGGTCGACCTGATGTGGTTTCCACCGTGCACCATGGCACTGACAATCGGCCCCGACCGCAGGTCAGGGCCGATTCAGCGGCTGAGACCGACCGGCACATGGGGGGTGGGAGAAGGAGCGGGGCCGGGTACGTGCAGCTGCAAGGCGGAGGAGGGAAGCAACGCGAATGGGGCCTCCCCTGCTCGAGCGAAGCCGAGAGCTTGGGGAAGTTGTCGACCGACGACAACGCCGGAGGGGGGTCCCCCTGGCCCTTAAGGCCTTGGGGGAGTGCGTGCCCAGCCCCGCGACGCCGCCCCCCATGTGCGGTCGGTCCAAGGGCGGCGTTCAGCCGGTCACCGGCGAGACCGTGACGCAGCCGCCCGCAGTGACGAGACCCTCACCCTTGGCCTCCTTGATGACCTTGCCCTTGTGGGTGATCGAGCAGGTGACGTCGGCCCCGTCCTCGTCCAGGGTGATCGGCATGACGGCGGGCGGCATGATGCCGCGCAGCGTGACGGTCTTCCGCCACGGCAGCTTGGGTGACTTGACCGTCTCGATCTCCGGGTCCATGGCCTTGCCGCCGCCCGCGTGGAACTGGATCTCGTCCACGCTCGTGCCGGTGACCTCGTAGGTGACTTCGTACGTCTCGTCCACGGCCTTGTCCACCTGGTCGACGGTCTCGGAGCAGGCGCCGACGCCCACGGCGAGACCGAGGACGACGGCTGCGCAGAGGGCCGTCCGAACGTTGCGGATGGTGCGGACGTTGCGGATGTTACGGACGGTGCGGTTCATCAGCTGATCCCCCCGGATTCACAGGTCTGGAGTTCGCAGCGAATCGCAAAGCGCAGGTAAAGTCAAGTAGTGCGCGTGACGGTAAATCAGCAGGTCAGGATGATTGTCAGTGGTGCGTTCTACCGTCGTTCCCATGCTGCTATCTCACGGGGGAGAACCCTTGCGCACCGCTGACCCGGCTGCGCGCTGGACGGTGGAGCAGGTGCTGGCCCTGGCTCCTGACGACACGTCACGCAGGGCGGGGAGCAAGCTCGGTTCGGCCGGTCCGTGGTCGGTCGGCGGGTGTGACGGTTCGGGTGCGGTGTGGGGGCTGTGCAAGGGGAGCGGAAGCAAGCCGTATCAAACGGTGGTGGACACCACCGGCCCTGCGTACACGTGCAGTTGTCCCAGCCGGAAGTTCCCGTGCAAGCACGCACTGGGTCTGCTGCTGGTCTGGGCGTCCGGCGAATCGGCCCTGCCCGCCGGCGAGGTGCCGGACTGGGCCGGTGAGTGGCTGACGGGCCGACGCAAGCGTGCGGCGGACAAGGGGGAGAAGGGCGGGCCGGTTGCGCGCGGCGCCTCGGCCGCGGGCCCGGCCGACCCGGAGGCCGCCCGGCGGCGCGCCGAGCGCCGGGCCGGGCGGATCACCGGCGGTGCGCAGGAGCTGGAGCAGCGGCTGACGGATCTGCTGCGCGGCGGTCTGGCAGCGGCCGATCAGCCGGGGTACGGGCTGTGGGAGGAGACGGCAGCCCGCATGGTGGACGCCCAAGCTCCTGGGCTGGCCTCCCGTGTAAGGGAGTTGGGCTCCATCCCGGCATCCGGGCCGGGCTGGCCGGTGCGGCTGCTGGAGGAGTGCGCGCTGCTGCATCTGCTGGACAGCGCATGGCTGGGGATCGACCGGCTGCCGGAGCCGCTGGCGGCCACGGTCCGTACCCGCGTGGGGCTGACCGCCCCCGCCGAGGGCCCACCAATCCGCGACCACTGGCTGGTCCTCGCCCAGTACGACACCCCGGACGGCAAGATCGTCACGCGCCGCATCTGGCTGTACGGGAGTGACTCGGGCCGCACGGCTCTGCTGCTCTCCTTCGGGGCGGCCGGGCGCGCCCCTGGGCTGGCACTGCCGGTGGGCGTCACGATCGACGCCGAGATCACGCTCCATCCGGGCGCCGGCCGGCTACGGGCGGAGCTGGGCGGGCAGTTCGGTGTTCCGTCACCGATCGGTACGCCACCGCCGGGCGGTACGGCGGCGGCCGCGATCGGTGCGTACGGAGACGCCCTGCTGGACGATCCCTGGCTGGACGCCTGGCCGGTGACACTGCGCGAGGTCATACCCGTACCGTCCGGGGACGGCTGGCAGCTGGTCGATGCGGCGAGCGATGCGGCCTTGCCCGTCGCCCCTTCGGCGCTGTCCCGGCCCGGCCTGTGGAAGCTCGTCGCGCTCTCCGGCGGCTCGCCCA
Source organism: Streptomyces sp. NPDC088246 (assembly GCF_044741025.1). Lineage (NCBI taxonomy): Bacteria > Bacillati > Actinomycetota > Actinomycetes > Kitasatosporales > Streptomycetaceae > Streptomyces > Streptomyces sp. NPDC088246. Next base: position 181,346 of record NZ_JBIURV010000012.1, on the reverse strand, counting down.
TCACGGTCTTCGGCGAATGCGGCCACCGAGGATTCGACCCGCTCGCGGCCTGGTCCACGGACGCGGACGCGGGAGCTTGCGGAGTCGATGCCGACGGCGTCGGGATCAGCAGCGTCGACACGACGTCCGAGACCGTGCCGCTCATCTGACGTTGGATCCGAAGGGGGACCAATGCCTCGCACCGTCACACCCACGCCCTGGGAAGAGCTCGTCACCTCGGCGCTTCTCGGCACCGACCGCCGCCCGGCCGAGGGAGGCGGCGGACCGGACGGACTTCTGGACGCGGCGGCGCTCCACACCGTGCAACGCAGAGCGGGGCTGCTGCCCGCCTCCGCGGCCGCGCGGCCCGAGCCGGCGCCCGCCGACCCACGGCCGCCGCTGCCCCCGGCCGCGCGGCGCAGGCTCGCCCGGCTGCTCGCGGACCGGTCGGCACCGGGCGGCTCGGGCGGCCGGCGGGGTACGGCTCCTGATCTCACGGAGCTGATCCCCCAGTGGCTGGCCACCGCCAATCAGCACGGCTACCGGGCCCCGGCCGCGTTGCTCCCGCCCCTGCTGGACGCGGCCAGGTCCCGTACTGACCTGCGGCCGCAGGCCCTGGCCTTCGCCGGGCCGCGCGGGCTGTGGCTGGCCGGGCTGAACCCCGAGTGGAAGTTCGCGCTGCGCGGCTCGCCCGGCGGCTCGTTGCTGCCGGACGTCAGGGAGCCGGAAGCGGCCGCCCGGCTGTGGGAGGAGGGCCTGTTCGCCGAACGGGTCGCCCTGCTCGGGGCCGTACGGGCACACGATCCCGCTGAAGCGCTCGCGCTGCTCACCACCACATGGACCACCGAGCGCGCCGAGGACCGGCTGATGTTTCTCGACTCGCTGCGCACCGGACTGTCCGAAGTGGACGAGACCTTCCTGGAACAGGCGCTCTCCGACCGCAGTCGCAATGTCCGTTCGACTGCCGCCGAACTGCTGTCGGCGCTGCCGGAGTCGGCGTTCGCCGAGCGGATGGCGGGCCGCGCGATGTCCTGTGTGAGCCCGGACCTCACCGGCGACGAGGCCTCCGTCGCCGTGGAGGCCCCGCACGAATGCGATGCGTCGATGGAGCGCGACGGCGTGGTGGCGGTGCCGCCGTCCGGGCGGGGCGAACGGTCGTGGTGGCTCGGCCAGTTGGTGGAGGCGACCCCCCTGGCCACCTGGCCGGTGCGGTTCGGTGGCCGCGCCGCGCAGGAGATCGTCGGCCTGCCGGTGGCCGACGGCTGGGCCGAGGAACTGCACGCGGCATGGTGCCGGGCAGCAGTGCGACAGCGGGATCCGGAGTGGGCCCGCGCGCTGCTCGGCGCCCCGTCCGTCCCCCCGTCGAACGGCCCCGGTACGGCGTCGCTCGCCGAGCGGTCGAAACTGCTCGCCATACTTCCCGCAGCCGAACGGGCCGAATGGGTGGCCGACTTCATCGCGGCGCACGGACTGTCGGAGGCCTTCCAGTTGCTGGGGGTCTGCCCGACACCCTGGGCCGGACCACTCGGCCGCTCGGTCGTCGACGCCCTGGACATCGCCCGGGACGCGGGCAGCTACCCCTGGAGTTTCAGCGGCGTGATGGGCCTCGCCGAGCGCTGCCTGAACCCGGCCGAGGCGGACCGCCTGGAGGTCCTCACCACCACCCCGGACGAACCGGAAGACGCCTCACCGGGCGCGAACGGCTACTGGTCGGAGGCATTCCAACGACTGGTCTCCACGCTGCGGCTGCGCTCGGCGATGGACCTGGAACTGATACCGGGCTAAGACCGACCGGCACATGGGGGGGTGGGAGAAGGAGCGGGGCCGGGTGCGTGCAGCTGCAAGGCGGAGGAGGGAAGCAACGCGGAGCGCCGTTGACAGACGACAACGCCGGAAGGGGCCCCCTGGCCCTTAATGCCTTGGGGGAGTGCGTGCCCAGCCCCGCGACGCCGCCCCCCATGTGCCGGTCGGTCCAACGGGGATCGGCGGACTCCGGCCCGAGCGGAATCGGCAGGAACCGGGCGTCTGGGCGGGGGCCAGGTTCCCGGAGGGACCGGAGTGACCGGAGCCCGAGTGGGGCCGGATACCGAGAGCCGAGTGTCCGGCGGGGGCCTGCGGCCGGCCTCGGTCGCCCGGTCCCGGGTAAGCGGCACGGGCGTGCCGGGGGCCGGGGAGGCCAGGGAGGCCCAGGACGGGCCCGGGGACTCGGGGGCCAAGTGTCCGACAGGGGCCGGGACCCGGGGCGGGGCCGGGACCCGGGACGGGGCCGGGACTCGGCCGGCGGGGCCGGGACCCGGGGCGGGGCCGGGACCCAGCCGGCGGGGCCGGGACCCGGGGCGGGGCCGGGACCCAGCCGGCGGGGCCGGGCAGCGGCTCGGGCCCGGTGTCCGACGTGGCCAGTGGCTGATCCCAGGCACCCGGTCCCGGGCGCAGCCCGCAGAGTCGGCCGCAGGAAGTGACTCCGGGCAAGCAGCTCCAGGGGCAAGCGGCCCCCGCCGGCCACCCCCGCGCAGCCGTCACCCGGCACACCGCCGCAAGGCAGACGGGCCTGTCGGCCCGCTGCCTTGCGGCGGGGAGAGGTCAGGCTTCCGCGTGGTGGCGGACGTTCGCGTTGACCCAGTCGACGATCGACGCCGTCGTCGCACCCGGGGTGAAGATCTCCGCGACGCCCTGGTCCTTCAGCGGTGCGATGTCCGCCTCCGGGATGATGCCGCCGCCGAAGACCTTGATGTCCTCCGCCTCGCGCTCCTTCAGCAGCTCGATCACCTTGGCGAAGAGCGTGTTGTGCGCACCGGAGAGGATCGAGAGGCCGATCGCGTCGGCGTCCTCCTGGATCGCGGTGTCCACGATCTGCTCGGGCGTCTGGTGGAGCCCGGTGTAGATGACCTCCATACCGGCGTCGCGCAGCGCCCGCGCGATCACCTTGGCCCCGCGATCATGGCCGTCCAGGCCCGGCTTGGCCACCACCACACGGATCGGACCGGTCACACCCATCACTGCCTCCACATGCGTCTCCCGTGCCTGAAGGGCCAGGGATGTGAACGAACGTTATCGACAGCATCCCGCAACCCGCCGTTTCGCGGTGGACGGGGAGGGGGAAATCACACGTGGGACATGTTCACCGGGCGCCGTTCCCGCTTGACGCGGCACACCTGCCGTGCGGGACCGGCCGCCAGGGGAGCCGCCAAGAGGTCGCCGTACCACCGCGCTGCCAGCCGCGCGGCACGGTGGTACGGGCTGCCGATCGTTCGCCGGTCACCACCGGTGAGCAGGGGCCTGCGAATCGGAGCCGAACCCCGGCCGGATGGCCGGGGTTCGGCCGCCCGTACCTCCGCAACGGCATCCCATGAGGGCATACGGGGACCGGAGCCGCCTCCCCGCTTGCCGAAGCAGGAGGTCGGCCATGAAGGTCCTGCCTTTCCTTCCCCCATTGCTGCGCCGGCCGTGTCTGTGCCGCGCCCGGCTGCCATCCGCGCTGCTCAAGGCCACCGCACTCGAACTGGTGGTGCTCGCCGGGCATGTGCTCCTCTACCCCACCGGCATCGCCGGGGAGCGACGGCCCCCGCAGCGCCCGGCGGAACCGACCACCACACCCCCCACCGCCCCGGCCGGGACCTCCGCCCTCCCCGCCGAGGGCGGCGAGCCGCCGCCCGTCGTGCTCCTGCACGGCTTCATCGACAACCGCTCGGTCTTCGTCCTGCTCCGCCGCTCCCTCGCCCGGCACGGCCGGCGCCATCTGGAGTCACTCAACTACTCGCCGCTGACCTGCGACATCCGTACGGCGGCCGAGCTGCTCGGGCGGCACGTCGAGGAGATCTGCGCCCGCACCGGACACCACCGGGTAGACATCGTCGGGCACAGCCTCGGCGGCCTGATCGCCCGTTATTACGTACAGCGGCTGGGCGGTGACCAGCGGGTGCGCACCCTGGTCACCCTCGGCACACCGCACGGGGGCACGTCCGTCGCCCCACTGGCCAGCGCTCACCCCATCGTGCGCCAGATGCGTACAGGCTCCGCGCCGATCGAGGAACTGCGCAGGCCGGCGCCCGGCTGCCGCACCCGGTTCGTGAGCTTCTGGAGCGAGCTGGACCGGGTGATCGTCCCGGCCGAGGCGGCCTGTATCGACCATCCGGATCTCGACGCGTTGAACGTACGCGTCAGCGGCATCGGCCATCTCGCGCTCCCGGTGCACCCCACCGTCGCCGCCGCGGTCCGGCAGGCGCTGGAATCCCGCCAATCGGTGATCGAATCCACAGGAACCACAGGAACCACAGGAACAACAGGACCAACAGGAGCAGCAGGGGCCGCTTCGGTGGCTTGACCGGACCGGCCCGGCCTCACCGCACCCCGCCGGAGGGCCCAAAAATAGAACGCGTTTCGAACATAGAGCCAAGGCTGTGTGGACAGCCCGTCGAAAGACGGCCGATTGCCCGTTTCCTGAGCCGCCCGAGCCTGCCGAAGATTGTCGACGTCACGTACCGCCGGGTACAGTCGCGCCCACTGCTCCCCCTGGGATCCCTCCGTCGGACCCCAGACCACAGGTCCTGCTGCCGAGGCGAGAGAGAAGTTGGTGAACGACCAGCACCCCCACGCCGGGTACGCCGGATACGACAGCCAGGCCACCGGCAGCTTCGACAGCGACCCGCTCTTCGGCTCCCTTCCCGGCAGCTACGACGGCACGTACGGCAGCGGCTACGAGACCGGCCATGCCGGGTACAGCGGCCAGTACGACTCCACGCAGTGGGACACGGGTGCACACCCCACCACCTCGTACGACGCCTACGCCCCGTACGCAGCGGAGTCCCAGCAGTACGCCGCAGGCCCCACGTACGACACCACAGCCACCTGGACGCCCGGAGCCGACTACGGCACGGCAGCGGCCACGGCCGACGCCGCTACCGCCACCTTCGCCGAAATTCCGGCCCAGGGCGGCGCCCCGGACACCACGGGCCAGTGGGACACCAACGGCTGGCACCAGACCGGCCAGTGGGCGACGACCGACACGGCCGCGCACGACACCGGCGCGTACGACGCCACCGCCTGGAACACCGGCGCCACGCCCGAGCAGGAACAGCAGACCGCGCAAACCGCGCAGATGTTGCACGAGGCTCCGGCGACACACGAGGCATACGAAGCACAAGAGGCGCACGAGGCGCACCAGTCGTACGATCCCTATGCCGACCAGGGCTCCTTCGACCCCTACGAGCCCCAGCGCACCGCCGAGTTCAGCCTCCCGGAGACGGGGGCGAAGACGGAGACGGGGGCGGAGGCCGACTTCGACACCGACGTGCGCGAAGCCGCCGCCGACGACACGGCCGACGCCGCGCCAGACACCCACCGCCCCATCGGACGCCCCGCCACCCGCAGCGGTGGCGGCGGCAGTCGCAGTCGGCGGCGTTCCCCCGCAAAGCGTTCCGCGCTCCTCACCGTCGCCATTCCCTCCGCCTGCGTGATGAGCGTGGCCGGTATCGCCGCGGCTTCCGTCAGCGGACTGGGCGACGAGGACAAGAAGGACAACAACACCACAATGGCGGCCGCCGACCCCGGCTCCGTCAAGCCGGTCGCCGCCAACAACAAGCTGGACACCCAGCTCGCCAACCTCAGCGCCGACGCGGAGAACTTCGCCGACCGCGCCAGCCGCACCCAGGAACGCATCGACCTGAGGGAGCGGCAGGCCGCCGAGAAGAAGAAGCGCGAGGAAGAGGCCGCCCGCAAGGAGGCGCTGCGCCCCAAATTCCTCCTGCCGGTCGCGCGGCACGGCCTCAGCGCGTACTTCGGCCAGGCGGGCGTCAACTGGATGTCCGTGCACACGGGCATCGACTTCCCCGTCTCGTACGGCACGCCCGTGATGGCCGCGACCGACGGCACCGTACGCACCCAGCTGAACAGCGCCTACGGGAACATGGCCATCGTCACCATGGCCGACGGCACCGAGACCTGGTACTGCCACCTCAGCAGCACCAGGATCCGCTCCGGCCCGGTGAAGGCCGGCGATGTGATCGCGTACTCCGGGGATTCGGGGAACTCCACCGGCCCGCACCTGCACTTCGAGGTACGGCCCGGGGGCGGAGCGGCAATAAACCCGCTGCCCTGGCTCCGCAGCCACGGCCTCGACCCGACCTGAGCCACCCGGCGGCCGGTGCAACTGCCCGGCCGCCCACCCGGCTACCGCACTACAGCTTCTCGACCGGCGCGTACCGCAGCAGCAGCTTCTTCGGCCGCTCGTCCCCGAAGTCGACCGTCGCCTTCGCCTGGTCGCCGACACCCTCGACCGCCGTGACCGTGCCGAGCCCGAACTGGTCGTGCGTGACCCGGTCCCCGACCACCAGCGTGACCGTCGGCTTGTCCGAGGTGCGCCGGGTCGCGAAGCCCGAGGGGCCCGACCGGGCCCGCGACGAGGACAGCGACGACGTGATCCCCGACGTCGGTCCGGCCGGGGCCGCCATCGGCCCTGTCCGCTTCCACTCCAGGTGCTGGTCCGGGATCTCCTCCAGGAATCGCGACGGCGGGTTGTACGAGGGCTGCCCCCACGCGCTGCGCATCGCCGCCCGGGTCAGATAGAGCCGCTCGCGGGCCCGGGTGATCCCGACGTACGCGAGCCGCCGCTCCTCCTCCAGCTCCTTCACCTGTCCCAGCGCGCGCATGTGCGGGAAGACGCCGTCCTCCATGCCGGTCAGGAAGACCACCGGGAATTCGAGGCCCTTCGCGGTGTGCAGCGTCATCAGCGTGATGACGCCGGAGCCGTCCTCGTCCTCGTCGGGGATCTGGTCGGAGTCGGCGACGAGCGCGACCTTCTCCAGGAACTCGGCGAGTGTGCCCGTGCCCTCCTCGCCGGACTCACCCCGCTCCTGCTCGAATTCGAGGGCGACGGCGGCGAGTTCCTGAAGGTTCTCGATGCGGGTCTCGTCCTGCGGGTCGGTGGATGCCTGGAGCTCGGCGAGGTAGCCGGTGCGCTCCAGCACTGCCTCCAGAACCACCGCCGGGCCCGCGCCGGACTCGACGATCGTGCGCAGCTCCTCCATCAGCGTGTTGAACCGCTTGACGGCGTTTGCCGACCGGGCCGCCATGCCGTACGCCTCGTCGACCCGGCGCAGCGCCTGCGGGAAGGTGATCTTCTCGCGCATGGAGAGCGCGTCGATCATCGCCTCGGCACGGTCGCCGATGCCGCGCTTGGGAACATTGAGGATGCGGCGCAGCGGGACGGTGTCCTCGGGGTTGGCGAGGACCCGGAGGTAGGCCAGGACGTCCCGGACCTCCTTGCGCTCGTAGAAGCGCACGCCGCCGACGACCTTGTAGGGCAGTCCGACGCGGATGAAGATCTCTTCGAAGACACGGGACTGCGCGTTCGTACGGTAGAAGATCGCGACGTCGCCCGCCTTGGCGTCGCCCGCGTCGGTCAGCCGGTCGATCTCGTCGGCGACGAACTGCGCCTCGTCGTGCTCGGTGTCGGCGACGTAGCCGGTGATCCGGGCGCCTGTGCCGGCGTTCGTCCAGAGGTTCTTGGGGCGGCGGCTCTCGTTGCGCTCGATGACCGCGTTGGCAGCGGACAGGATCGTCTGCGTGGAGCGGTAGTTCTGCTCCAGGAGGATCGTGGTCGCGTTCGGGTAGTCCTCCTCGAACTGGAGGATGTTGCGGATGGTCGCGCCACGGAAGGCGTAGATCGACTGGTCCGCGTCACCGACGACGCACAACTCGGCGGGGGCGTCACCCTCGCCGGCCGGGCCGACGAGTTCGCGCACGAGGGTGTACTGGGCGTGGTTGGTGTCCTGGTACTCGTCGACAAGGACGTGCCGGAAGCGGCGGCGGTAGTGCTCGGCGACATCGGGGAACGCCTGGAGCAGATGGACCGTCGTCATGATGATGTCGTCGAAGTCCAGCGCGTTGGCCTCGCGCAGCCGGGACTGGTACATCGCGTAGGCCTGGGCGAGGGTCTTCTCGAAGCCGTCCGCGGCCTGCCCGGCGAAGGTCTCCTCGTCGATCAGCTCGTTCTTCAGGTTGGAGACCTTGGCCGTGAACGACTTCGGCGGGAAGCGCTTCGGGTCGAGCTCGAGGTCGCGGCAGACGAGAGCCATCAGCCGCTTGGAGTCGGCGGCGTCGTAGATCGAGAACGACGAGGTGAAGCCGAGCTTCTTCGACTCACGGCGCAGGATGCGTACGCACGCGCTGTGGAAGGTCATGACCCACATGGCGTTGGCGCGCGGTCCGACGAGCTGCTCGACGCGCTCCTTCATCTCGCCCGCGGCCTTGTTGGTGAAGGTGATCGCCAGGATCTGGCCGGGGTGCACCCCGCGCTCGGCGAGGAGGTGGGCGATCCGGTGGGTCAGCACCCGGGTCTTTCCGGAGCCCGCCCCGGCGACGATGAGCAGCGGGGAGCCCGCGTGGACCACGGCGGCGCGCTGCTCGGTGTTCAGCCCGTCGAGGAGCGCTGCGGAGTCGATGACGGGGCGGTGCGCGCCGTCGCGGTAGTACGCGTCCCTGGGCGGCGGGGGCCCGTCGAATACGCCCGCGAAGAGGTCCTCCGGCACCGCTTCGGGTGCGGAGTCCTCGGGGGGCGGCGGGGGCTCTTCCTCCGAGTGCTGGAGGCCGGCCAGGAAGCTGTCGTCAAAGAGGCTGCTCATCGCTTGTCGAGTCTAGGCCGCCGCAACGACACACGACGGCCGCATGACGAACCGGACCCGACGGCCGGGCACACAAAGGCAGCGGTCACCCACTCCACGTAAGCGAATACGGGCCCTCGTCGGCCCTTGCCGCCCCCACTTCAGCAAGGTCACGAAAACGTATCGGGCATATCGAACATCGACCTTCACAGCAGCACCACGGGTTGGCTAGCGTGCCCGACCGGGCGGCCCGTACCCCCTGAGGCGAACCACGCCGAGCGGGCGCCCACGCCGAATCCGGCCTGCCCTCACGGGAGTTCGGAACCGGGGACCCACACGCAGCACCGGGGTGAATCGGTCCTTGTCCCCCACTCGGACCGTAGGGCAGCCTTCCGTTCCGCCCGAACCCGACAGCTAACCCGGTAGGCGGTCCACGGAAGGAGATGCCGGCCTTGGCATCACATCGCAAACCGCGCACCCGGGTGCGCACCACCACACCGGCCGTGGGGCTCACCACGGCGGCACTGGCGTCCGTGACCCTGCTCTCCGCACAGAGCGCCACGGCCGCCCCCGCCCCGAAGCCCAGCATCGAGGACGTCCAGAAGAAGGTCGACGACCTCTACCGGCAGGCGGGCACCGCGACCCAGCAGTACAACCGGGCGAAGGAAGCCTCCGCCACCCAGCGCGCCAAGGCCGACGCCCTGCTGGAGGACGTGGCGAAGCGCGCCGACAAGCTCAACGACGCCCGCAGGACGCTCGGCGCCTACGCGGCCGCACAGTACCGCACCGGCTCCATCGCACCGAGCGCCACCTTCTTCCTGGCCGACGACCCGCAGGCGTACTTCGACCAGAGCCGGCTGATGAGCCGGATGACCGGTCAGCAGCAGAAGGCGGTCACGGACTTCCGCACGCAGCAGGCCAAGGCGTCGAGGAAGCGTGCCGAAGCGGTGCGGAGCCTGGAGACACTGACCTCGGCACAGACCACGCTGCGCACCAGTAAGCAGAACGTCCAGAAGAAGCTGGGAGAGGCACGCGCGATGCTGTCGAAGCTGACCGCCGAGGAAAAGGCGCGGCTCGCGGCGCTGGAGCGCAAGAAGGAGGCGGAGGCCGAGCGCAAGGCACAGGAGCTGGCGCGGCAGCAGGCCGCCGCCAGGGCGGAGGCGGACCGCAAGGCCGCGGAAGCAGCGAAGGGGGCGGAATCCGGCAGCGGTACGGGCACGGGCACCGGAACCGGCTCGGGCAGCAGCGCCACCACCAAGGCGGAGAAGGCCCTCGCCTTCGCCGCGGCCCAGATCGGCAAGCCGTATGCATGGGGCGCGACGGGCCCGTCCTCGTACGACTGCTCCGGGCTCACTCAGGCCGCCTGGAAGGCCGCGGGCGTCGGCCTCCCGCGCACCACCTGGGACCAGGTGAAGACAGGCACCCGGATCGCGACGGCCGATCTGCAGCCGGGCGACCTCGTCTTCTTCTACGACGACATCAGCCACGTCGGCATCTACAAGGGCGACGGAATGATGATCCACGCGCCGAAGCCGGGGGCGAATGTGCGCGAGGAGTCGATCTACTACATGCCGATCCACGGCAGCGTGCGCCCGTCGTAGCGGCTCACGCCCCTGGACCGACCGGCAAATGGGGGGTGGGTGAAGGAGCGGGGCTGGGTGCGTGCAGCTGCAAGGCGGAGGAGGGAGTCAATGCGAAGGGGGTCCCCCATGCCTTCAGGGCCCTTCAGGGCTATGGGGGAGTTGGTGACTGACGACAACGCTGGAGGGGGTCCCCCTGGCCCTTAAGGCTTAAGGCCTTGGGGGAGTGCGTGCCCAGCTCCGCGACGCCCCCCATGTGCCGGTCGGTCTTATGCCTTCACCTGCCGGACGGGCTTGGATTCCACGCCCGCCCGGCAGCGTGGGCGGCACGGACCGGCTCAGGTCCAGAGCGTGGCGATGAAGATGTTGGCGAGCGTCAGCCCGCCCACCGCCGCGAAGGCGCCCTTGTCGACCTTCTCCTCGTCCCGCTTGATGTAGACGAGCGCGAGGATCACGACCAGGAGCAGCAGCTTGACGCCGATCTTGATGTTGTTCACCTGGTGGTCGTCGGCCTGGTTGAGCCCGACCAGCGCGACACCGGTGACCAGCATCGTCAGCGCGCCGTGCAGCATCGCCGGGACGAACCGGGCCGCGCCCGTGCCCATCGCCTTCATCTGGGTCAGGAAACCGCCCAGCAGAGAGGCGATACCGATGATGTGCAGGGCGACGAAGACATTGATGAGTACGTCCATGGGTCCGCAGCCTAGCCCCGGCCATATCACCATCCCGCAGGCGGGTGCGACTTCCTGGCACTTCACTCGCGTCTGCACCAATTGCCTGACTCTGGTGTAATTTTTCCGATCAATCCACGACAATGCCGCGCCAACTTCGACCAATAGGCGTCATTACGACTCTTCCCCGCGCCCCGGGTTTAGCGTCCTGACCAGGTGACCGGCTTCACCGCCGCTCCGTACCCGGACGGCAGACCGGTCACCCCGCCGAGACGTCCGGCGGCGGGCCACTCCCCCTGTTGGTGACCCGCCGCCGGGCCTCGGGCGGGCCCGCCGGTAGTCCCCGACGGGCAGTCGCCAGGAAGGACGCACGCCCCCGTGGCAGCGCACCGGAAACCCAAGCAGCGCCCGTACACCGGCTCTGCTGCCCGCACCGCAGCCACCCTCGCCATCGCCGGGGCCGCCACCGCTGCCGCTCTGCCAGGCTCCGCACACGCCGATCCCCAGCTCACCCCCGCCCAGGTCAGGGCGGAGGTGGACCGGCTGTACCACGACGCGGAAGTCGCCACCGAGCAGTACAACGGCGCGAAGGAGAAGGCGTCCGCCGCCACCGATGCCGTCGACACCCTGCGTGACGAGGCGGCCCGCAGGACCGAGCGTCTCAACGCCTCGCGCAGCGCACTGGGTTCACTCGCCGCCGCGCAGTACCGCACCGGCGGCCTGGACCCGGCCGTACAGCTGGCGCTCTCCTCCGACCCCGACCAGTACCTGGAGCGGGCCTCGTACGTGGACCGGATCGGCGACCGCCAGGCCGCCGAGGTCGACGGGGTCGAGCGGCAGGTCGCCCGGATCGCCCAGCTGCGCTCGCAGGCCAAGGGAAAGCTGGCTGCGCTGGCATCCCGCCAGGCCGAGCTGAAGAAGCACAAGGCGACGATCAAAACCAAACTGGCCGACGCGCAGCGGCTCCTCGCCACCCTGTCCCCGGCCGAGCGCGCCGCCTACGAGAGCTCGGACAGCGCGCGCTCCGCCGACCGTGCCGACCGCAGCACCGCACGCAATCCCGTCCAGGCTCCCAACGCCCGTGCCGCCGAGGCCATCGCGTTCGCGTACGGGGCGCTCGGAAAGCCGTACGTCTGGGGCGCGACCGGCCCGTCCTCGTTCGACTGCTCCGGGCTCACCCAGGCCGCATGGCGCTCCGCCGGTGTCTCGCTCCCCCGGACCACGTACACCCAGATCAACGCCGGACAGCACATCTCGCGCTCCGAACTCGCCCCGGGCGACCTGGTGTTCTTCTACTCCGGCGTCAGCCACGTCGGGCTCTACATCGGCAACGGCCAGATGATCCACGCCCCGCGCCCGGGAGCACCGGTCCGGATCGCGCCGATCGACCAGATGCCCTTCGCCGGAGCGACCCGGGTGGCATAGGCTCCCGACTTCTGATCAACCGGCCGGAGGACAAACGCACATGCCCATGGATCTCGATGTCCAGACCCATGCCCGTACGCTCGCCCTGCGCTCCCCCGACCATCTCCGGGTCGGCCCCTTCACCGTGCGGTACACCCCGAACTGGTCGACCAAGTACGCCAATTACGCGATACCCGACCGGGACGCCGAGCCGACGGCGGAGGACCTCGACGCCCTGATCGCGGCGTTCCGCGAGTACGGCCGGATGCCGCGGCTGGAGTTTCTGCCCGGCTGGGCACCCGCGGTCGAACCCGCGCTGCTCGCCGCCGGGTTCACCGTCGAGAACCGGGCCCCGATCCTGGCCTGTGCCCCGGGCGACCTGCTGCCGCCGAAGCCGGTGGACTCCCTCACGATCGCCGAACCGGTCACCGCCGCCGAGTTCGACGCCGCCGCGCTCGTCCAGCACCACGGATACGGCGGGACCGGCGAGCCCGAGGGCGGCGAGGCTGCCTGGCTGCGCGCGGCGGCCGGGGGCGGCGGGGTCGCGGCCCTCGCCACGGTCGACGGCGTCCCGGCGGGCGCGGGCGGCTGCTCGGTCCCGGTCGACGGCCTCACCGAACTGGCCGGCCTCGCCGTCGCCGGTACCTTCCGCCGCCGCGGCATCGGCGCCGCGCTGAGTGCCCACCTGACCGCGACCGCCTTCGAGCGGGGTTGCCGGGTGGTGTGGCTGGAGCCGGCCGACGCGGATGTGGAGCGGATCTACGCGGGGATCGGCTACCGCCGGGTCGGCGAGAAGCTGAACATCTCGCTCGGCCCCGACCTTGCGGCCGGCTGACTCAGACCAGCCGCCGAGCCGTCGCCCACCGGGTCAGCTCGTGCCGGTTCGACAGCTGGAGCTTGCGCAGCACCGCCGAGACATGCGACTCGACCGTCTTCACCGAGATGAACAGCTGCTTGGCGATCTCCTTGTACGCGTAGCCGCGGGCGATCAGCCGGAGCACCTCGCGCTCGCGCTGCGTCAGCCGGTCCAGGTCCTCGTCGACCGGCGGCGCGTCCGTGGAGGCGAAGGCGTCGAGGACGAAGCCGGCCAGCCGGGGCGAGAACACCGCGTCGCCGTCCTGGACCCGGAAGACCGAGTCGACCAGGTCGGTGCCGGTGATGGTCTTCGTGACATAGCCGCGGGCGCCACCACGGATGACGCCGATGACGTCCTCGGCGGCGTCCGAGACGGACAGCGCCAGGAACCGCACCGGGTTCTCGGCGGCGCCCATCAGCGGGGCGCAGCGGCGCAGCACCTCGACGCCGCCGCCGCCGGGCAGATGGACGTCGAGGAGGACGACCTCGGGGCGGGTCGCCGTGATGACAGTGACCGCCTGGTCGACATCGGCGGCCTCGCCGACCACCTCGACGCCCGTCTCCTCGGTGCGGCCGATCTCGGCCTGGACGCCGGTGCGGAACATCCGGTGGTCGTCGACGAGCACGACCCGTACCCGGCGCTCCGGGCCCCCTGTCGCCTCAGTTGTCTCCAGCATCGCTCGCCCTCTCCATCTCCAGCTCGACTTCCGTGCCCCCGCCGGGCACCGAACGCAGCCGCGCCGTACCGCCGTTGCGCTGCATCCGGCCGATGATTGATTCTCGTACGCCCATTCTGTCCCCCGGTACGGAATCCAGATCGAATCCCGGGCCCCGGTCGCGTACCGAGACGAAGACCGTGCGGCCCTCGACCTCGGCGTAGACCTGCACGGCGCCGCCCTCGCCACCGTACTTGGCGGCGTTGACCATCGCCTCGCGTGCGGCCTGCATCTGCGCGACCAGTTTCTCGTCCAGCGGGCAGTCGCCGACTACGACGACCTCCAGCGGAACGCCGTGCTTGTCCTCGACCTCGGCGGCGGCGCGCTTGACCGCCTCGGCAAGGGTCTCGGGTTCGTCGTCCTCGTCCTTGCCGGTGCCCTCGGGGTTGTACAGCCAGTTGCGCAGTTCGCGCTCCTGGGCGCGGGCCAGTCTGCGGACCTCGCCCGCGTCCTCCGCGTTGCGCTGGATCAGGGTGAGGGTGTGCAGCACCGAGTCATGGACATGGGCGGCGACCTCGGCGCGCTCCTGGGCCCTGATGCGCATCGTGCGTTCCTCGGAGAGGTCCTGGGTCATGCGTACGAGGTAGGGGCCGGCCAGCAGCGCGATGCCGGTGAGGACGGCGATCGCGGCGGTCAGGACGTTGCCGAGCTGGGCCGCGGACCCGCGTACCACCATGAAGACGGCCAGGCCCAGGCCGACCAGGGCCACCCCGGCAAGCCCCCGGGCCAGATGCAGCACCCGGCGGCGGCTGCCGACCTCCATCCAGCGGGCGCGCCTGGCGTTGTCGGCCTGCCGCCACACCAGTACGGAACCTGCGCCGATCAGCAGCGTGGGCCAGATGTAGCGGTCGGCCTTGCTGCCCATGTCGACGTTGCCGACGAAGATGATGGCGCCGATGAACAGCGCGATGAGGGCGAAGACCTGACCCCTGTCGGGTTTGCGGAGCCGGCGTCTGCCGTCCGGGGCGGTCTCGAAGACGGAGCGCGGCGCCTCCACGCCACCGACACCGAGCGGGACGACGATCCAGAACACGGCGTAGAGCAGCGCGCCGAGGCCGTCCGCGAAGAACAGACCGAGGAAGACGAACCGCACCCAGGCGACGGGCAGCCCGAGATGCCCGGCGAGACCGCGCGCGACGCCCCCGAGCAGCCGTCCGTCGGCGCTGCGGTACAGCTTGCGCAGCGGCGGCTCCTCCGGGTCGGCGTTGAGAGAGCTCGTTGCTCGGGGCGTGGCGGCTGGCATGACCCGATCGTCACATGTCCGAACGGGCGACGGCATCAGGGGCCGCCCCCGACTCGACCCTGAGAGTGCGCGGGGGCGCCTCCGGCAGGAGCCGCCGGACCGGTGCCGGATCGCCTCCCCCAGGGGACCGCCGGGCCAATATCAGGGATCGGCCAGGGTCGGTGCGGGTCCCGGACGGGCGCCCGGCCCGTCACCATGGAGCCATGACCGTTCCCCAGGACGCCTCCCCCGGCGCCGCACCGCCCCCCGGACCGGGACCGCAGCTGCGCCGCAGCCCGCGGCACAAAGTCGTGGCCGGGGTGTGCGGCGGTCTCGGCCGGTACTGCGACGTCGATCCGGTGATCTTCCGGATCGTGCTCGGTGTGCTGTCCGTCACCGGCGGCATCGGACTGATCTTCTACGGCTTCGCCTGGCTGCTGATCCCCCTGGAGGGCGAGGACGAGAACGAGGCGCGCCGGCTGCTGTCCGGCCGCGTGGAGGGTGCGTCGCTGATCGCGGTGCTGCTCGCACTGATCGGCTGCGGGCTGTTGCTCTCCATGCTGGGCAACGGCGGCACGCTGGCGTTCTCCGCGATGCTGTCGCTCGCGGTCGTCGGCTTCGCCGTCTGGACCCAGAACCGCAGGACGGCGGCGCCCGAGGACCCGCTGCATCCGGCGACCGCGCAAGCGGTGGCGGACGCGCCGCCCGAGGTGAAGGCTCCGCCGTCGCCGGGCAGCCCGTCGTGGTGGCGGGATCCGATCATCAAGGACGGCACCTCGGGCCCGGTGGGCCCCGGCTATCTGTGGGGTCCGGCCGATGCGGCGCTCGACGGCCGGGCGGTACGCCCCCGGGGGGCGACGCCCCAGGACCCGTTCCGCGCGCCCCCACAGGAGGCCGGCACCCGGGGTCCGGCCTCGATCGGTGGTCTCGTGTTCCTGTTCGCGCTGATCGCGGGCGGTCTGGGCACGGGGCTGAGCTGGGACTCCCAGCCGTTCGGCACGAGTCTGCAGTTCGGTCTGGCCGGTGCGCTCGCGGTGTTCGGGCTCGGGATGCTGGTCAGCGCGTTCCTCGGGCGGACCGGGTTCGGCACGGTCATGCTGTCGATGACCACGGCGGCCCTGCTGGCGGGCGCGTCCGCGCTGCCGAAGGACATCACCACCCAATGGGTGCGCGAGGGCTGGCGGCCGGCCTCGGTGGCAGCGGTGCGGCCGCACTACGAACTGGGCTCCGGGGTGGCACGGCTGGACCTCACCGAGATCACGGTCCCCCGGGGCGACACCGTCCGTACGGGGGTGAACGTCGGGGCGGGCCGCGCGGTCGTCGTCGTACCGAAGGCGGTGACGGTGAAGGTGGACGCGCGGGCGGGCCTCGGCGACATCACACTGCCGGTCAGCCGGACGAGCGACGCGTCGGACAGCCGGCAGCGCAATGTGGACGTCAACCCGTCGCAGCAGGAGCACAGGACGCTTCCGCCGCCCCCGGGCAGCAAACCGGCCGGCACGGTCGAGCTCACTCTCGAAGTCGGCATCGGACAGGTGGAGGTCACCCGTGCTGCGTCATGAGATCCGTCCGGGGCGGGCGGTGGCGGGCCTGGTCATGCTCGCTCTGGCAGCGGGATACGCGGCGGACGCCGCGGGGGTCTGGGACGCCCCGTGGGTCTTCTTCTTCCCGCTGTTCTTCGGCGGCCTCTGGCTGGCCGCCACCGCGACCTGGGTGAATTACACCATCCGTCGCCGTCGTGACGCGCGAAAGGCGTCCGCGGAGAACGCCGCGGCCCCGCCGAGCAGCAGCGGCAGCCAGGCCATGAGGTAGGCCAGGTCGTTGCCGAAGTAGTACGGATCGACCTGCCAGCTCACGGTCAGCCACAGGCTCAGCGAGATCAGCGCCCCGCCGAGCGCGGCGAGCCGTGCCCACAGCCCGATGAGGGTGCCGATGCCGACGGCGAGTTCACCGATGGCGATGGCGTACCCGAAGGCGCCGGGGCTCTTCAGCGCGAGGTCGACGAGGGCCGGGATCGCGGACGAGTCGCGTACCGCGTGCATCGTCTCGCCGATGGAGCCGGCACCGCTCGCGCGGAAGAAGGAACTGTCCATCAGTTTGTCGAGCCCGGCGTAGATGAAGGTGAGACCGAGAAAGATCCGCAGCGGCAGCAGGGCATGCTCCCGCGCCAGCTCCTTGAGCCCTCTCGGCTCACCCAGACCGCGTACGTTCGTGCCATAACTCTGAATGTCCTGCATGTGACTGCACCGCCTTCCGTAGACCCGTCAACAGACCATACGTACGCTGTGGACGCCCGGCTCACCCGGTGGGGCGTCCGGTCGGCGGGTATCCGTCACCCCACGGCCGGGCACGGGTTGCTGCAGTCAGTCCGTCACATCGATCTCGACCCGGTTCGTCTCCACCCCGGCAGCGGTCACGACCTGTACCTCCACCAGCCCCGGTTCCACCTCCACCGGTACCGGCACGGTGAGCACGTTGTCGGTCGGGTTGGCGAAGCCGCCGGTCACCGGGATCAGCGGCACATGCACATGGACCCGGCCGATCCGGACGACCATGCGGGCCAGCCGGTCCGGCGCCCCGGCACCGGGCGGCACGAAGCCCGCACCGCGGATCTCGATGTCGTCACCGGTACGGATCGGCGCGTCCAGATCCCCGGCCTCCCGGGCCCGGATCACCGAGAGAACCACAGGACGCCCGCCCTCCGCGTACTTCCCGGCGAAGTACGCGAGCGCCGAGACGGTGACCAGCAGCGCCAGGCCCCAGGGCAGGTCGGGCAGCTGCTCGGGCCTGCGGGCGAGGCGGACCGCGGCGAACAGTACGGCGACGGTGCTCACCAGCACGTACTGCACATCCGTGAAGCTGCCCCGCCCGGAGTCGTCGGTGAGCAGATCGGCGGCGCGCGGCCGGTCGGCCCGCAGCTTCTGCAGCCGCCCGGACAGCGCCCGTACGGTCACCACCCGGCGCACGACCACGGCGACGGCGCACACCAGCGCGAGCACGGTCACCACCCCGGCGCCCCTGGCCAGATCCAGCCCCTCGATCAGTTCGTCGCGCTCGGCGTGGCCGGAGGCGCCCGCCAGCTGGAGCGCCAGCACGAGTACGGAGAAGACAGCGAGCAGCACCCAGGACGCGGCGACCGCCCGGGAGGTGGAGAGCCGGTTGTCCTCGCCGATCAGCGGGGCGAGGAGGCCGCCGCGGGCCCGGTGGACATGGGCGGCGCCGGTGAGCAGGCCCGCGGTGACGAGTCCGGCGACCAGTCCGGCCGTACGAGCGTTGGTCCAGCCCGCACCGATGGCGGTGGCGGCCTCGGCGACGACCAGCACGGCGACGCTTGCCCACACCGTGATCAGGGTGCGCCGCCACACCCGGTACAGCCAGGCGTCGCCCGCCTCCCGGCCCCGTTCGGCGACGGTCCTGGCGGACTGGGTCAGCTCGTCCGAGACCCACTGGCGGGTCGCGGAGGCGGACTGGGCGACCCCCGGCGGCAATCCCTGACCTGCGGCGAGTTCGTCCCGCTTGGCCAGGAAGGCAGCCACCGCACGCCGATGGCCCTCGCGCGCCCCGTGCGGGCAGTCGCCGCACGTACAGCCGCCGCCGTGCGTGCTGCTCGCCCTCGCCTCGTCCAACGCCACGGAGAACGCCGCCCTTTCAAGCCCAGGTCCAGCCAACTCGGCTGCGATTGCTGCGAATTGTGCCGTACGGAAGGGCTCGGGCCCGCATCGGGGCGGCCCGTCGGCGCGTATCGTCAGAATGTGCGACCGATCCGGCGCCACAGTGGCTGGTAGTTGATCCAGGCCACCAGGTCGCTGCCCAGCTGCTCACGGGTGGTGACCGCGTCCCGGTGCTCGATCAGCACCGGCTCTCCGGCCGCCCGTGCGGCCAGCTGCACCTGACAGGAGCGCTCGAGCGCGATGAACCACCAGGCGGCCGCGTCCACCGAGTCGCCGACGGTCAGCAGTCCGTGGTTGCGCAGCACGATCGCCTTGTGGCCGCCGAGCGCGGCGGCGATCCGGCGCCCTTCCTCCTCGTCCACGACAACTCCGGTGTACCCGCCGTACAGGACGTGGTCCTCGTAGAAGGCACAGGATTCCTGGGTGATCGGTTCGATGAGCTCGCCGAGCGCGGACAGGGCCCGTCCGTGCACGGAGTGGGTGTGCGCGACGGCGACGACATCCGGGCGGGCCCGGTGCACCTGCGCATGAACGGCGAACGCCGCCTGATTGACGTGGTGCCGCCCCTCGACGACCTGCCCTTCCCCGTTGACCAGGATCAGCTCGTCCGGCGCGAGCCCGTCGAAGGGGGCCCCGAAGGGGTTGACCCAGAAGCAGTTGGTGAACTCCGGGTCCCGCGCGGTGATGTGACCGGAGACACCGTCCTCGTACCCGTACTCCCCGAACAGCCTGAGCGCCCCGGCCAGCCGTTCCTTGCGGTACGCGCGCTCGTCCGCCACCGACTCGTGGACGGGCGGCATCGCGAAGTGGAGCTGGTCCACAGGTATGGGTGTGGGCTCGGGCATGGCGACTCCTCGGGGCTCCCAGGGCGTACGGGGATCGGAAGTTACCGCCGGTTGTCGCAGGTGGCCAGAGGCATCGGGACTCGATTCGGGCACGGGTCCGGGTACGCGACGATGCCGCCGCCCAGGTGAATGAGCGACGGCATCGGCGTCGACCGGGTGTCAGGCAGGGCCCGTCGGGAAGGTCACTCCCACTCGATGGTGCCCGGCGGCTTGCTCGTCACGTCGAGCACGACGCGGTTGACGTCGGCGACCTCGTTGGTGATACGGGTCGAGATCTTGGCGAGCGTCTCGTACGGCAGACGCGACCAGTCGGCCGTCATGGCGTCCTCGGAGGAGACCGGGCGCAGGACGATCGGGTGACCGTAGGTGCGGCCGTCGCCCTGGACGCCGACCGAGCGGACATCGGCGAGCAGGACCACCGGGCACTGCCAGATGTCGCGGTCCAGGCCGGCCGCCGTCAGCTCCTCGCGGGCGATGGCATCGGCCTCGCGGAGCAGGTCGAGCCGCTCCTTGGTGACCTCGCCGACGATACGGATGCCGAGACCCGGGCCGGGGAACGGCTGGCGCTGGACGATCTCCTCCGGCAGGCCGAGCTCCTGGCCGACCATCCGGACCTCGTCCTTGAACAGCTGGCGCAGCGGCTCGACGAGCTGGAACTCGATGTCGTCGGGAAGGCCACCGACATTGTGGTGGGACTTGATGTTGGCGGTGCCGGTGCCGCCGCCGGACTCGACGACGTCCGGGTAGAGCGTGCCCTGGACGAGGAACGCGACGTCCTCGCCGGCCGCGCCCGCCTCGGCGACGAGCTCGGCCTGGGCCTGCTCGAAGACGCGGATGAACTCGCGGCCGATGATCTTCCGCTTCTGCTCGGGGTCGGAGACCCCGGCCAGCGCGTTCAGGAAGCGCTCCTCGGCTTCGACGACCTTCAGCTGGACGCCGGTGGCGGCCACGAAGTCCTTCTCGACCTGCTCGGTCTCGTCCTTGCGCATCAGGCCGTGGTCGACATACACGCAGGTCAGCTGCGAGCCGATGGCCTTCTGCACGAGGGCTGCGGCGACTGCGGAGTCCACGCCGCCGGACAGGCCGCAGATGGCGCGCTTGGTGCCGACCTGCTCGCGGATCAGCGCGATCTGCTCCTCGACCACATTGGTCGTGGTCCAGGTCGGCTCGATGCCGGCGCCGCGGTAGAGGAAGTGCTCCAGGACCTGCTGACCGTGCGTGGAGTGCAGGACCTCGGGGTGGTACTGGACGCCGTAGAGCTTCTTCTCGTCGTTCTCGAAGGCGGCGACCGGTACGACGTCCGTGGACGCGGTGACGGTGAAGCCCTCGGGGGCGGCGGAGCAGGCGTCGCCGTGCGACATCCAGACCGACTGCTCGGCGGGGGTGCCCTCGAAGAGCGTGGAGCCGGCCTTGGAGACGGTGAGCGGGGTGCGGCCGTACTCACGGGCACCGTTGTCGTCGACGGTGCCACCGAGCGTGGTGGCCATCAGCTGGAAGCCGTAGCACATGCCGAAGACCGGAACCCCGGCCTCGAAGATTGCACGGTCGAGGGAGGGTGCACCCTCCGCGTACACGGAGGAGGGGCCGCCGGACAGGATGATCGCCCGGGGGTTCTTGGCCAGCATCTCGGCCACCGGCATCGTGGACGGGACGATCTCGCTGTAGACCCGGGCCTCACGGACGCGTCGGGCGATGAGCTGGGCGTACTGCGCCCCGAAGTCGACAACGAGAACCACGTCGGTGGCGATGTCGGGGGCGGCGGCGGGGGGTGCTGCTGGCACGGGGCTGCCTTCCGGCGGTGAAAGGGGGTCGGTTTTGTCGATTCTACCGGGGTTGCGGAGGCGGCCGTCGTCACGCCCGGACCGGGCTGCGGGAAGCGCGGGCCCCGGGCCGGGGCCGGGCGGTGTCTCAGCATCCGGGCCCCGTGTTGGCCCGCCCGCACAGGCAGGGCCATACTGAGGTTCATGCGACAGCACACGACCTTCGTCTTTACCTATGGCATCCGGCCCGCCGGCTGCCATGGTCGTGCTGCTTGATCCACTGACAAGCAACGTTCCAGGCGCCCCGGGCCGAAAGGCCCGGGGCGTTCTGGCGTTCCGGACCGGTCGGGATTCGGGGGCCGCACCCCACGAGGAGTCACCACCATGACCAGCACCGCCCCTGTGAAGAGCAGCAGCGCGAAGACCACCGCCGAGAAGACCGGCGCGCACACCCATGAGGCCGCCGCGCTGATCGACAACGCGAGGTCCCGCATCGACGCCCTCGACGACCGGATCATCGGACTCGTCCAGGAGCGGATGGCCATCTCCGCGGTCATCCAGGAGGCCCGGATCACCTCCGGCGGCCGCCGGATCAACCTCTCGCGCGAGATGGAGATCCTCGGCCAGTACCGGGACGCGCTCGGCAAGCCCGGCACCTCCCTCGCCATGACGCTGCTCGAGCTCTGCCGCGGCCGGGCCTGACATCCCACGGGCAGGGGGTGTCCGGGCGTATCCCAGTTCGGGCCGACTCTCACCCGTACGGCGCGTGACCGGGTTCGCCGTGGCTTCGTTGGTCCCGGTGTCCGTGCCAGCCAGGGGCGGCTTTGGAAAGAAACCACGCGTGGCTCCGCTGGAGCGTGTGGCGTACTGCAGGTACGCCGTGGGACCGCGCCCCAGCGTGCGTGACCGGTCGGCAGGGGACAGCGGCCCGGTCACCCCAAGAACGGTCGGCTCCGGGGACGCCCGGAGCCGACCGTATCCGGCCGAAACGGTCTGCGCGGGGCGCAGCCGTCCAGCTCGGTACCGAGGCCGCGTGCGGTGCTGATCGCGCAGGGCCCCGTGGACCGCCTCCCGGTCCACGGGGCCCTTGCTCGTGCCACCCCTCTGCTGCCCGGCCCCCGGCCGGGCGTCAGCCCCGGTGGGGGCGCCGGCGGGCCGTCGCGTACAGCACGCCGCCCGCTGCGAGTGCGACCGCCGCACCGGCGGCCAACGGCAGCGCGACGGTGCCGGTCGATGCCAGGGCGCCGCCGGTGGAACCGGCCGTGGTGGAACCGCCCGTCGCGGCTCCCGAGGTGGTCGAGCCGTCGGACGTGGCGCCGGAGCCGCCGGTCGAGCCGCCGGCGGTGGCCGGGCCGGCCGAGCCGGAGCCGGAGGCCCCGCCCGAGGCGGTGGATCCGGAGCCGCCGATGCCGTTGTCGCTGTTCAGGACCAGCAGCGCGGTGTTGTTGCCCGGCTTCGGGTCGAAGGGCAGCTTCGGGGACTCGGCGAGGCGCGGGGTGCGTACTGTGACCGCGCCGGAGGCTCCCGTCACCACCTTGTCGATCTTCAGCTGGAAGCTCAGGGCGAAGTCGGCGCCGTCCCGTACGGCCATGGATGTGTCGCAGACATAGCGGGGCGCCCCGCTCCGGCTCTCGTGGTACCGGCCGTCGGCCGTCATGCCCCGGCAGGCGGCGGGACTGCCGGTGACCGAGGCGCCCTCGGGGACGGTGAAATCGACCGTGGCGACGGGTTCGCCGTCGCTCGGGTGGCCGACCCAGGCCGGGCCCTTGTTGCGGAAGCCGATGGTGGCCGCGACGGTCTCGCCCGCGGCGCCCCGCGCCCGGGCGCCGTAGGCCACGAAGTCGGCGGAGTTCGCGGTGACGAAGTCGGCCTCCTGCTGGTTGTCCCGGGGATCGAGGTCCACGCCTCGGACGGTGGCGGCCTCCTTCAAGGTGAGCGCGGCGCCCTTGCCCGCGGTGACACTCGCCGCCGGACGCCGCGCGCCCCGCCCCGGTACGTCCTCGTCGATGCGGTAGACGAATGTGTCGTGGAAGGCGCGCTCGGTGGCCCTGAGGGAGAGCGGTACGGCGAGCCGGTAGGCCGCCCCCGCTTCGTACGTGCCGGGGACGGAGCAGCGGGCGGTGGTTCCGGCGGGGAAGCCCCGGCCTGCCTCGCCCTCGCTGTACTCGCAGTTCGCGTAGCGCTCGATGAAGTCCAGGCCTCGCGTGTACATCAGGGTGAGCAGAACGCCGTCGGCCGCCCGTGTGCCGTTGTTGGTGAAGGTGACGGGGACCGGCTGGGTCTCGCCGGGCTTCAGATTCTGCTTCAGCGGGAGCCGCTCCATCACCAGGTCGGGGCCACCGATGACCACCTCGGTGGAGAAGGCGGTGAACGTCGCCCCGTCCGCCCTGCCGGTGGCCCGGATGGTGCCCGAGTCGCCGATGCGGCTGCCCTCGGCGGCAAAGAGGCCGAGCTCGGCGAGCGCGCTCCGGCCGGGCCCGGGACCGTGGCCGCGACAGACGGCCGTGGGACCGGTGACCTCGCAGTCCGCGCCGCCGGTCCCGCCGAAGGCCGCATCGGCGATGCCCGCGATCCCGGTCAGATCGAAGGTCACGGTGAAGTCCCCCTCGAAGGCGCCGGGCTCTGTGTTCCGCGACGGATTGTCGACCGTGATCCCCACCGTCGACTTCCGCGGTGAACCGCTCGCCGGGTAGGGGTGCAGGGCGGTCGCGGCGGGGCCGCCGATCACCAGCTCCGGGCCGGCGGCCTGCGCGGGGGTGCCGAGGGCGAGCGACCCGGCGGCCAGCAGACCGGCGGCGGCGAAACCGCCGGCGGCGCGGCGCAGCGCGGCTCGTGGGGAAATGGTTCTCATCGCGGACTCTCTGAGGTCGGTGGGGGCGGTGCGACCGCTGTGACAGCGACACGAGTTCGACCGCGTGGCCCGGTGAACAGTTGCGCGGCCTCAGGTCACGGATTGAGCACGGAGAGAACGTGAGCGGCGTCACATAAAGGTTCTGTGAGCATCCGGACAACCATTGCGGCGGGCCACGGGTCAACCATGCGGAATCATCGGCCCCGCCCGTGCCCAGGCACGGCAGGGCCGTCCTGACATCCGTACTGCTCACAGCGGTACGCCGGACTTCCGAGGTCATATGAAGCTCCGCCGCGCCATGGCGCTCGCCGCCGCCACGGCGGGCGGCGCGGCCGTAGTGCTCGGCGCGGGCGCGATGTTCATCGTGCGGCGCCGCAGGAACGGTGACACCGGCGTGTAAGGCGTTTGGTCACCGTAAGCACGGAGGGGCTGCACTCGGAGGGGGGTGCAGCCCCTTCTGCTGTCCCGATTCGCTACGGCTGCTACGACTTCTTCTTCGGCGGGACGGTCGGCAGCCCGAGGAACGGCAGTTTCAGCGCACCGAAGGCCTCCTTCGGCACCGCCGGTGCCTGCGGCTCGACCGCGGCCAGCCGTTCGTACGCCTCGCCCTGTTCCGGACGCGGGTCCGCCTCGCCCTTGTTGGGCCAGAAGGACATCGCGCGCTCGGCCTGAGCGGTGATGGTGAGCGACGGGTTGACGCCGAGGTTGGCGGAGACCGCCGAGCCGTCGACCACCGAGATACCGGGGTGTCCGTAGAGCCGGTGGTACGGATCGATCACCCCGTCCTCGGCGCTCGCACCTATGGGGCAGCCGCCGAGGAAGTGTGCCGTGAGCGGGGTGCCCATCAGCTCGCCGACGTTCGAGCCGGCGAAGCCGTTGATCTCGTCGGCGAGCAGTGAGGCGCTGCGCGTCGCCTCCTCGATCTGCGTCGGGTTGGGCGCGCCGTGCCCCTGCCGGGCGGTGAGCAGGCCCTTCCCCATGCCGCCCGGCTTGCGGTACGTCGTCAGGGAGTTGTCCAGCGACTGCATGACGAGCCCGATGATGGTCCGCTCCGACCAGCGGCGGTTGGAGAGCGACCGCACGGCGAGCGTCGGGTGCTTGGCCACGTTGCCGAGCCAGCCCAGCACCCGGCGACTGCCGTACGGCACCTGGAGGATCGACATCGCCCCCATCGCGTTGGAGCCCTTGCCGTAGCGGACCGGCTCGATGTGGGTGTTCTCGTCGGGGTGGATCGAGGAGGTGATCGCGACGCCCTGGGTGAAGTCGGCCTTCGCGGTGCCGTGCTTCTTGCGGTAGCGCCGGTCGCTGGTCTGCGAGCCGACGAGCGCCTCGGAGTTGGTACGGGTCAGCTCGCCGAGCCGGTCCGAGAGCCGGGGCAGCAGTCCCCGGTCCTTCATGGTGTGCAGCAGGGTCTGCGTTCCGTACGTGCCCGCCGCGACGACCACCTTGCGGGCGCGCAGCAGCTTGGGCTCTGCCTTGCGGCGGCCGGTCGGGACGGTGGCGACGTGGTAGCCGCCCTCCGGGTCGTCCGTGATCGCGACGACGGAGGTCATCGGATGGATGACGGCTCCGGCCTTCTCGGCGAGGTGGAGGTAGTTCTCGTTGAGGGTGTTCTTCGCGCCGTGGCGGCAGCCCGTCATGCATTCGCCGCACTCGGTGCAGGCCTTGCGGGCGGGGCCGGCACCCCCGAAGTACGGGTCGGCGACCGTCTCACCGGGCTTGGCCCTCGCCGTACCGTCGGCGTCCTTGCCGTCACCGAAGAAGACGCCGACCGGGGCGAGATGGAAGGTGTCGCCGACGCCCATGGCCTGCGCGGCCGCCTTCAGATGGACGTCGGAGGGGGTCATCGTCGGGTTGAGCCGGACTCCGAGCATCCGTCTGGCCTGGTCGTAGTACGGCTTCAGCTCGTCCTGCCAGTCGGTGATGGACGCCCACTGGCGGTCCTCGAAGAACGGCGCCGGGGGTACGTACAGCGTGTTGGCGTAGTTGAGCGAGCCACCGCCGACGCCCGCACCGGCCAGCACCATCACATTGCCGAGCAGATGCACGCGCTGGATGCCGTAGAGCCCGAGTGCCGGGGCCCACAGGTAGTTCTTGATGTCCCAGGAGTTCTTGGGGAGGGTGCCGGGACTGAAGCGGCGGCCCGCCTCCAGGACGCCGACCCGGTACCCCTTCTCGGTCAGCCGCAGGGCCGACACCGCACCGCCGAAGCCCGAGCCGACGACCAGTACGTCGTAGTCGTACGCCACGTCGTCGCCGGTCTCACCAGCCGGTCCGGCCTGATTCTGGGCAGGGCTGTCCTGGGACATGGCTCTCCTCGGCACGAAAAGGGCAGAAGGTGCTGCGGTGTTACGGGGCAGCACGGGCAAAACGCCCTGCTACGGCGTTCAGCGCAGGCGGAACGCCTTCATCGCCTTCAGGCTGCGGGTCATGAACGCCGCGTACTTCTCGTCGTCCATGCCGAAGGACGGGGCGAGCGGGATCAGTCGCTGCTGGGCGACGGTCTGGGCCTCGGTGTACTTGAGGATGCCCTCGGAGCCGTGCCGCCGGCCGAGACCGGAGTCCTTCATGCCGCCCATCGGGGACTGCACGCTGCCGTACGCGGGGGCGTATCCCTCGTTGATGTTGACCGTGCCGGTCCGCAGCCGGGCGGCGACCTGGTGGCCGCGCTTCGAGTCCTTGGTCCAGACGCTCGAATTCAGACCGTACGGGGTGGCGTTGGCAAGGGCGACGACCTCGTCCTCGTCGGTGAAGCGGTAGATGGAGACGACCGGGCCGAAGGTCTCCTCGTTGCAGACGGCCATCGGCGCCTCGACGCCGTCGAGGATGGTCGGCTCGTAGAAGAGCGGGCCGATGTCGGGGCGGGCGACCCCGCCCGCGACGAGCTTGGCACCCTTCTCGACGGCCTCCGCGACATGCCGGGTGACGGTCTCCAGCTGGCGCTCGCCGACCAGGGAACCCATGTCGGCGCCGTAGGCGAGGGAGTTGCCGAGCCGCATGGCCTTCGTGCGGGCGGCGAACCGCTCCACGAAGTCGTCGGCCACCGACTCGTGGACATACAGCCGCTCGATGGAGATGCAGAGCTGTCCGGCGGAGGAGAAGCAGGCGCGGACGGCGCCGGCGGCGGCCTTCTCCACGTCGGCGTCCTCGAGAACCAGCATGGCGTTCTTGCCACCGAGCTCCAGCGAGACGCCGACGAGCCGGGCCGCCGCACCCTGCGCGACCTCACGGCCGGTGCGGGTGGAACCGGTGAACGAGACGTAGTCGGCGTGCTTGACGACTTCGGGGCCGACGACCGGTCCGTCGCCGAGGACCACCTGGAACACCTCGGCGGGCAGCCCGGCCTCGATCAGCAGGTCCCGGGCCCACAGCGCGGTCAGCGCGGTCTCCGTGTCGGGCTTCATCACGACGGCGTTGCCGGAGACGAACGCGGGCAGCGCGTCGCCGACGGACAGCTCGAACGGGTAGTTCCACGGCGCGATCTGGCCGATGACGCCGCGCGGCTGGCGCAGTTCGGTGACCTTGGTGAGGGTCGGTACGACTCCGGTGTGCCGCTTCGGCTTCAGATACGAGCCGGCCCTGCGCCCGTAGTGGCGGGCCGCGACGGCGACGGCCTGCACCTCCTCGTGGGCGTGCAGCCGGGCCTTGCCGGTCTCCAGCTGGATGAGGTCGAGCACCTCCGCCTGGCGGCCGAGCACGAGGTCGTGGAAGCGGAGCAGGACGGCCGCCCTGGCGCGGACGGAGGTCGCGGCCCAGGCCGGCTGGGCGGCACGGGCCCGCTCGAAGGCCGTCGTCACGTCCTCGGGGGTGGACTCGGGCAGATCCGCCAGCTTCTCCCCGGTGAAGGGGGTGTGGCCGGCCGTACGGCCGGAGCCGACCACACCACGGGTCAGCTGGGCGACCACCTCGGGTGTCACCACATCGGCGGCGGTGCGCGCGCCCGCGGGGGCGGGGGCCACGGGGTTGGTGCCGGCCGGGGCTGCGGAGGTGGACGTGGAGACCTGCGAGTCCGTCATGAGGGCGAGAGTACGTCCAGCCGCACGCTTTGGGTACCCGTGAGTAACGGGTTTTCACAGTCCCCACAAACAAGCCAGTGATCACTGGCAACAAAGCCCCTGATCAGGACCCCTGCGGTCGTCGGCGCGGTCCGGCAGCCTCAGAGCCTGTCGGGTGACCTCCGATCGGATAGCGGACGCGGTCTGGTGCGTGCGATTCCAAGGCGGAGGAGGGAGTCAACGCGAAGGGGGTCCCCCCCCATGCCTTCAGCTATGGGGGAGTCGGTGACTGACGACAACGCGGGAAGCGTGCGTGCCAGGGCGTGGCCGCCCGGTCGGAGGTCACCCGACAGGCTCTCAGTCGGAGCTGCCGGGCGCACGCCATCCGCGCAGCATCGTGTCGAACTGCTCCCGGGTCTTGTCCCAGTCCGAAGCCGGACCCGTCATGTACATCGCGTACTCCGGGCCGCCCGCCTCCCCGTAGTACATCTGGTCGATCGCATGGCGCGGGCCCGGATGGTCCTTGGTCTCGGTCCAGGTGAACTCCCAGAGCGAGCCCTCCCTGTCGCGGTACGTATTGGGGTGCAGGGTCTTGCGCTCGTACCCGGGCAGCCGCTTGGCGAGCTGCTTCTCCAGGTTCAGCATGTGCATGTAGGGGTTCTCGAAGTCGGGCGCCGGGTCGATGCTGATCCGGATGTAATGCACACCGTTGTCCGGGGTGTAGTCGATCTGATTGCGGTCCGCCCGGCGCTCCCAGCCGATGGGGACGGTCAGACTGAAGCCCTCGGGGTCGTCCACCCGGTGCCAGCCGTCGGGTATGCCGTTCCCCGAGGGAACGGGCTTCGGCACGGGCGAAGTGGCGGACTTCTTGGGGGTGACGGGCGCGTGCGTGCTCGTGCCGCCGCTCTCGACGGCGCTGTCCGCACGGTCCCCGTACTTCATCGCGGCGAGCCCCGCGCCGCCTCCGACCAGTGCGGCTGCGGCGATGACCAGCACCGTCGTACGCCACCGGCCCCGGCTGCGCCGGGTCGCCGGTGGCGACAACGGGGCGGTGGAAGCGGCCACGGGGTGGGGCAGCTGATCCGTACCCGCCCCCGACGTGCCGTCCGGGCCCAGCGAACGCAGGACCTCGTCGGGTACGCGCTGCGTCGGTACGTACGCCTGAGCGGCCCGGGGCTCGCGGCCCTCCATGGCGTCCAGCAGCATCCGCTCCGCCTCCGCCGCCGAAGGCCGGTCCTCGGGGTCTTTACGGAGCAGCGCGGTGATCACGGAGGCCAGCGGGCCCGCCCGCCCGGGCGGCGGCGGTTCCTCGGTGACGACGGCCTGCATGGTCGAGATCGGGGACGTACGACGGAACGGCGAACGCCCCTCGACCGCGGTGTAGAGCGTGGCACCGAGGGACCACAGGTCGGACGCGGGGCCCGGATCGCCGCCGCGTACCCGCTCGGGCGCCAGATAGTCGATGGAGCCGACCAGTTCACCGGTCCTGGTGATGGTCGAGTCGCCCTCTATCGCGGCGATCCCGAAGTCGGTGAGCAGCACCCGCCCGTCACTGGCCAGGAGCACGTTGCCCGGCTTCACGTCCCGGTGCAGGACCCCCGCACCGTGTGCGGCGCGCAGGGCGCCCAGCACATGGAGGCCGATCCTGGCGGCCTCGCGCGGCTCGATCTCGCCGGACTCCTTGGCCGCGTCGGCGAGTGACGGGCCGTCGACGTACTGCATGACGATCCAGGGCCGGTCGTCGTACTCGATCACGTCATGGACGGTGACCACGCCCGGGTGTGTGATCCGGGCGGCCGCGCGGGCCTCCTTCTGCGTGCGGGCGTGCAGCACGACCCGGTCGGCCTCGGCGACGTAGAGCCCGGCGGTCAGCTCCTTGACCGCGACCGTGCGGTGCAGCACCTCGTCGTGGGCGCGCCAGACCTTGCCCATGCCGCCGCGCCCGAGGACTTCGCCGAGCCGGTACCTTCCGGCCAGTACCAGTCCCGCTTCCGTGCCCTGTGATCGATCCACGTATCCCCGCCCCGTTCCTTCGGAGGCCAGATTACGGAGGGGATGCAGGCCACGGAACCTCGCATCTCCCAAGAGACCGCACTGTGATGCTTGTCGCTCCGCCACCCTTCGGGTGACGTACCGGGATGCTTCAGGGCGTCATGCGGTAGGAGGCGACGGCTTGTTCGTAGATGTCCGAAACTTTGTCGCGCCGGTTCTCCGGGCCGATGACCTGGAGGATGTGGTAGCGGCCGTCGACAATCATCGCGAGATTACGGGCGTACACCTCGCGGCCGGAGGCGTCCTGCCAGGTGAACTGGCCCTCGGCCATGGCCTGTCGGCCGACATCGATCCGGCGCAGCCCGCTCGATCCCGACCAGCTGGAGTCGCGGAACGGCTGCAACTCCAGCTCCTTGTCGGCCTGGTACGCCAGCGGGTCGTCGCCGTTGGCCTTGACGGTGTCGCGTCCGGGGACGATCAGCAGGCTGAAGCCGTCGCTGCCGTAACGGATCTGACGGTCCGCGTTGGCAGGGCTGCGCTGCCAGCCCTTGAGCACGCCGACCTCGAAACCCTCCGGGTCCTTGCGCAGGGCGTAGCCGGGGGCGAGCGCGACGGCGGAGCGGCTGGTCTGCGGCTGCTGCGCGCCGGACGGCTGCGAGGGCGACTGCCCGCCGGTCTCACCGGCGCCGGGCTCCGGCGAACCGGACGTCGACGACGCCGCGCCCGAGGAGCGGGTGCCGGAGCCGCTGTCCGCCTTGGGCATGAACATCACGGCGTACGCGATGGCCGCGACCAGGGCCAGCAGGACCAGCATCAGAAGCAGCCGCCCGAGCCGTCGCGGCGCCCGCCCCTCGCCCGGCCGGGGGCGGGGCGGCGGGGTGCGCAGCTCCTTGGGGCCCTTGGGCTCGCGTGGCGCCCTGGGTGCCTTTTCCGCCCGGGGTCTGTCGTGGCGGTCGGACTTCTCCTTCGTGTGGCGGTGGCGGCCGTGGGCCGCGCCCTGCCCCAGGCGGCCTCGGCGCCTGCGGACCAGCTCGCCCCGACGGCGTACAACGGGAAGCCGGGCACTGTCGACGGACGGCAGTGGCACGACGTCCAGACCGGCCTCGGGCTCGGGCGCCGACCGCACAAGGGAGCGCAACCAGCCTCGCAGCTCCTCGAAGTCCGGCCGCTCGGTGGGGTCCTGGCGAAGCAGCGACTCGACGACGGGGCGCAGCGGACCGCACTCCTCGGCGAATGCGGGCGGCTCCCCGCACACCATCTGGACGAGCTCGGCCGCGTTCTCCTCGGGGTACGGGGCGTGGCCCTGGACGGCGCGGTAGAGCAGCGCGCCCAGCGCCCAGAGGTCGGTGGCGGGGCCGATCGGCGGCGCCAGCTGCCAGTTCTCGTGGACGGGTCCGGCCTGCTCGGGCGCCCAGCGCTCGGTGACCGCGCCGACGACGGCGATCCGTGCCTGCCGGGCGCGCTCGGCGGCGAGGGTGGTGGCGGGACCGCGGTAGGCGGGGCCCGTACGGTCGCCGGCGACGATCTCGTCCCAGCGGCCCGGCTGTTGCTGCGGCTCGGGCCGGTGCGCGGGCAGCGCCGGGGAGTTGCCGTGGCGGCGGGCATCGGCGCGCAGGGCGTCCTCGCCCGAGCCGCCGGCGGGGACGGGGCGCCCGGATCCTGGGCCGTCGCTCCAGGTACCGGTGAGATGCAGCCGCCGGCCGGGCGGCGACTGGCCGTCGCCTCCGTGACCGTCGTCGTCCTCGTCGTCGTACGGGTCGTCTTCGTACGGGTCCTCGGCGGGCTGGTTCCAGGGGCCGGTCGGCTGCGGGTGGCCGTGGTCCGGGCCGGGCGGCCCCGCGCCTTCCGGCCGCGCGGCGCGCTGCACCGGGAGACTGCCGGTGTCCTCCGGCTCGCCCGCCCCGGCCCGGCGCCGGTCCTCGCCGACGCGGGCGGCGGCGCGGGCGCCCGCACGGTAGGCGGCGATGGCTCCGGCTCGCTCGGCCCGCAACTGCGCGGCGTCGGCCACTGCGGGAGCGGGCGCCGGGAGGACGGGATTCACCGGCCGCCGTACGGCCTCCAGCTCGCCCGGCACACCGTCATGGGGGTCATCGGCGTACCGGTCGTCGGGGTGCGGATCGTCGGCGGACGGATCGTCGGCGGACGGATCGTCATCGCCGTACGGATCGCCGGTCGCCCGGCTCGTCTCGATCGCCGCCGGGCTGCGCGCAGCCGGCACCTCGGCCGGAGCGACGGGCGTGGGCGGCGGCGCGTACGGCCCGGTCGGGCCCGTCTCGTACGCCGGGCGGCCGCCGTACCCCTCGCCGTACCCGCCGTCGTCCTCGTCGTCGGGCTGAGGTGTCGGTACGTACCCGCAGAGCGCCTCCTCCGCCGCTCCGGCCGCCAGACCGGTCAGCACGACGCGGCCGTCGTCGCAGACCAGCACCGTGCGGACGGTGATGTTGCGGTGGGTCCAGCCATGGGCGTGCAGCACCCGCAGCGCCGTCAGCACGTCGGAGCCGATCTCGGCGGCCCGGAAGGGATTGAGCGGGCGCTCCGCCAGCAGGGCCGCGAGCGGGCGGGCCATGACGAGTTCACTCACGATCCAGAGCGAGCCGGCCTCGGCGAACACGTCGAAGACCTGGTCGAGCCTGGGGTGGTCGGGGACCTGGGCCGCCGCCTGCGCCGCCTCGATGGCGCGCCGGACCGCCGGGTCCGTGGGCCGCCGCACGGCGCGCCCGGTGACCCGCCGGGCCGCCGGGACCGGACCGTCGCCGTCGAGCACCTCGGCGTCCACCACTTCGGGCAACGGCACCTGCCGGAGCAGGACTTCCTGCCCGCTGTAGGTGTCGAACGCCCGGGTCTCGACCAGTTCGTACTCATCGGACGGGGGGAGCGGAAGGCGATAGCGGTCGGCAAGTACCCGACCCGCATAGTCATCCACGACGCCTCCCCAGAGCGCGCTGTCCCCCCGGCCGCGAAGACCGCACGAATCCATCAATTGCGGTCACTTACCGTGCAATTGACGCGCCGTTCCGGCTGCGTACGGTCTTCAGGTTCTCACGATACGTGGCAAGTGGCGGCCGCGCGTCAGGGTCGGCACATCCCGGCCCTTTTCGCCCCGTGGATCAGTCGGTGGGCTCGAACGTGTCGAACGCGGTCTCGCGCAGCGTCCGGCACTCCTTGCTGTCCCACTCGCTCACCTTGCAGCTGATCATGATCGCGTAGCCGTGGGTGGCATCGACCTTGAAGCCCCGGTTCAGCACATGGATGCGCTCACCCTGCTGGGTGCGCTCGAACTCCCAGTCGGCGACGGTCGGGTAGCCGTTGTACTGGACCTTCTTCACACCGAGGTGGTGGTAGCCGTTGCTGCTGGCCGCGACGCCGCCCTTCGCGGCGTTCCAGGCTGCGGCGGCGTCGCCGCCGGGCGAATCGGTGTAGTCGACCTGGACGCGAGGGAAGGCGCCCTTGTCGACGTTGTAGATGCCGCCGGAGTTGCTGCCGGCCGTGTTGGTGAGCCGGAAGCCCTCGGGCATCGCCATCGCGAAGTGGAACTGCTTGTTCTTGATGGCTCCGTATCCCGCGGGCAGCGCGTCGGCGCCGTCCGGGGCGTCGCCCTTCGAACCGTCCGACCCCTTGTCCGAGTTGTCGTCCTTACCCTTGCCCTGATCCTTGCCCTGGCCCTGGTTGCCGCCCTGGTCCTGGGCGTTGTCGCCGCCACCGCCGCTGTCGGTGTCCGCGGAGCCGCCGGTCGTCGAGGGCCCGGCCGAGGTGGACTTGTCGTCCTTGCCGTTGCCGCCGCTCGCGTCGTCCTTGCCGCCTCCGTCCAGCGTGAGGGCGAGGACCGTACCGATCACGGCGAGCACGATCACGGCCGCGACGATCGCCAGGGTGCGGCGCGGCACCACGTCCGTGATGGACGCACGGGGCGGGGTGGTCGGCGACGCGGCAGGACGCTGCGACGGTACGGCGGCGGAGGCCGCGGCCGGCTTCGCCGGAGCCGAAGGCTGGGCAGGCTTCGAGGAACCAGTCGAGGGAGCGGTCGACGGAGGCGCCGAGGGAGGGGGCGGCGCGGTGGTCGATGCTGCGGCCGCACTCACCGCCGCAATGGGTGTCGCCTTCGCGTTCCGCACGGAGCGCAGTGCGCCTCGCAGCCGGTCCCGGGCGCCCTCGCCCGACTCCCCGGGCTTCGACGCCGCCTTGCTGCCCGGTTCGGCGGCCTGGCCGGGCAGCGCCATGATCTGGGTGGCGTCGGCGGGCGGGGGCACCACCGGGTCCGGCTTCTCGGGAGCGTGGATCACGTCGTTGAGCAAGGCGCGCGCACCGGCGTCGTCGAGCCGCTGATCGGGGTCCCTGGCGAGCAGGCCGTAGATGACCTCCTCCAGCGGACCGGCGTTCTTCGGCGGGTCGAGCGGCTCGGTCATCACCGCGGTCAGGGTGGCGATGGCCGACCCCTTGTCGTACGGCGGGGAGCCCTCGACGCTGGCGTACAGCAGCCCGCCGAGCGACCACAGGTCGGCGGGCGGTCCCGGCTTGTGCCCGCGGGCGCGCTCCGGGGAGATGTACGACGGGGCGCCGACGAGCATGCCCGTCGAGGTGACCGACGGGTCGCCCTCGACCTGCGCGATGCCGAAGTCCGTCAGCACGACCCGGCCGTCCTCGGCGATCAGCACGTTGGACGGCTTCACATCACGGTGCAGGATGCCCTCGCGGTGCGCCGATCGCAGCACGTCGAGGATGGCGAGCCCGACCTCGGCGGCGCGCTTCGGTGTCAGGACCCCGTCCTCGCGGATGGCCTCGGCGAGGGACTTGCCCTCGATGAGTTCCATCACGATCCACGGCCGGTCGTCCTCGTCGACCACGTCGTAGACCGTCACCGCGCCGTTGTTGCGGATCCTGGCGATCGCCTTCGCCTCACGCAGCGTGCGCGTGATGAGCCGGCGCTTCTCGTCCTCGTCGATGGCCGAAGGGAACCGCAACTCCTTGACCGCGACCGTGCGGCCCAGCGTCTCGTCGACGGCACGCCAGACCGTGCCCATACCGCCCCGGCCGAGCACCTCCCCGAGCCGGTACCGCCCCGCAAGAAGACGTCCGTCCTTGTCCCGTTGGGGCTCCCGTGCCTGCTCCGCCTCCGACATGCGTCCCCTCTGCGATCAACCCGCCCTGGCAGAGCGTTCATTGTCCCTCACCCCGGGACCGGCCATGGTGCCGGGTCCACAGGCCCGTCATGATGTGGCCCGAGGAAGGGATTCCCTGCCATGCCGAAACTCAGGGCGCTGCTCGCCGCCCCGTTGTTGCTGGCGCTGCTCGGTCTGGGAACAGCAACCCTGTCCAGCGAACCACACCTCACGCCCGCAGCGGCCTATCTTCCCCGGCTCGTCGCCCGCGGCGGCGCTCCCACGGCGGCACTGCTGGCCCATCGCGCCTCTTCCGCACCGTACGACACCTACCGCTCGACGGGCCCGGGTATCCGCAGCACGGACCGGTTCCGGGCCGGCAGCATCACCAAGACCTTCGTCGCGACGGTCGTACTCCAACTCGCCCGGGAGAGAAGGCTGCAGCTTTCGGACACCGTCGGCCAACTGCTGCCGGGCCTGATCCGGGGCAACGGCAACGACGGCCGCCGCATCACCCTGCGCGCCCTGCTCAGCCACACCAGTGGCCTCTACAACTACACCGCCGACACCTCCGCCCACCCCGTCTCCGCCACCGCCGCGGTCCGTGTCGCCATGGCCCACCGTCCGACGAATGCCCCCGGCGGCTACACCTACTCCAACACCAATTACGTCGTTCTCGGACTCGTCGTTCAGCGCGTCACCGGACACGACTACGCCACCGAGATCCGCCACCGCATCATCACCCCCCTCCGTCTCACCGGTACCTCCCTGCCAGGCGCCCGCACCTCCCTGCCCGCCCCGCACGGCCGCGGCTATGCCCGCGACCCGGCCGACGGCAGCCTGCGCGATGCCACCGCGCTCGACCCGCGCACGGCAGGTGCGGCCGGGGAGCTGATCTCCACGCTCACCGATCTGAACCGCTTCTACGCGGCACTGCTGGGCGGGCGCCTCCTCCCGCCCGCCCAGCTGGCGACCCTGCTGAACACCGATGCCACGCACGGCGTCTACGGCCTGGGCATCTATCCGCAGAAACTCTCCTGCGGCACCACCGTCTGGGGCCACAACGGCCACATAGCGGGCAGTTACGTCCGTACCGCCGCCACGCGCGACGGCCGGCACACCCTGACGTACCGCATCGACACGGACACCCTGACCGCTGCGACGACACTCGAACCGGCGCTCCTCGACGCGGAGTTCTGCGGCCGCGCACCCCACACCTGACGCGGCGCTAGAGCGGCACGATGTCCGGCGCCCCGAGCCGCGCGGCGTCCGCCGTGAGATCGTCCGGCTGCCGCTGCGACTCCCGCTCCGCCTGAACCCGCTTCTCGTAGTGCTCGACCTCCCGGTCGATCTGCCCCTCGTCCCAGCCCAGCACCGGCGCCATCAGCTCCGCACAGATCCGGGCGCTGAGCGTGCCCCGGTCGAAGGTCTCGATGGAGATCCGGGTCCGGCGGGTCAGTACGTCGTCGAGGTGGCGGGCCCCCTCGTGCGAGGCGGCGTAGACGATCTCGGCCTTCAGATAGTCGTCCGCCGACGGCAGCGGCTCACCCAGCGCCGGATCGTCGGCGATCAGATCGAGGAGCTCCTCCGTCAGGGAGCCGTAGCGGTTGAGCAGATGCTCCACCCGGGCGACATGGAGCCCCGTACGGGCCGCGATTCTCGCCCGGGCGTTCCACAGCGCGCGGTATCCCTCCGCCCCCAGGAGCGGAACGTCCTCGGTGACGCACTCCGCCACTCGCTGGTCGAGGCCGTGCACCGCTTCGTCCACGGCGTCCTTCGCCATCACCCGGTACGTCGTGTACTTGCCGCCCGCCACGACCACGAGGCCCGGCAGCGGGTGCGCCACCGTGTGCTCGCGCGAGAGCTTGCTGGTCGCATCCGACTCGCCGGCCAGCAGCGGCCGCAGCCCCGCGTAGACGCCTTGGACGTCGTCCCTGGTCAGGGGCGTGGCCAGGACCGAGTTGACGTGTTCGAGCAGATAGTCGATATCGGCACTGGACGCCGCCGGGTGCGCCTTGTCCAGGTCCCAGTCCGTGTCCGTCGTCCCGACGATCCAGTGCCGTCCCCACGGGATGACGAAGAGGACGGACTTCTCGGTCCGCAGGATCAGGCCGGTCGACGAATGGATGCGGTCCTTCGGGACGACCAGGTGGATGCCCTTGGACGCCCGGACGTGGAACAGCCCGCGCTCCCCGATCAGCGCCTGGGTGTCATCCGTCCA
Source organism: Streptomyces sp. NPDC088246 (assembly GCF_044741025.1). Taxonomy (NCBI): domain Bacteria; kingdom Bacillati; phylum Actinomycetota; class Actinomycetes; order Kitasatosporales; family Streptomycetaceae; genus Streptomyces; species Streptomyces sp. NPDC088246. The sequence goes on along the minus strand of NZ_JBIURV010000012.1, from coordinate 143,891 downwards.
GACCCCGGTCGCGTTGACCACCTGTTTGGCCCTGACCTCGTACTCCCCGCCCGCCTCGACGTCCTCCACGCGGGCGCCGACGACCCGCTCGCCCTCCCGGAGGAAGCCGATCACCCGTGCCCGGTTCGCCACGTGGGCGCCATATCCGGCGGCGGTGCGCACCAGCGTCGCCACATAGCGGGCATCGTCCATCTGCGCGTCGTAGTACTGCAACGCCCCGACCAGGGCGTCCTTCTTCAGCGCCGGGGCGACCTGCAGGGCGCGGCGGCGGGAGAGATGCCGGTGGACGGGCAGGCCTCGGCCGTGCCCCGACGACACCGACATCGCGTCGTAGAGCGCCACGCCGGAACCGGCGTAGAGCCGCTCCCAGCCCTTGTGCTGCAGCGGATAGAGGAACGGCACGGGCTTCACCAGGTGCGGGGCCAGCCGCCCCAGGAGCAGCCCGCGCTCCTTCAGCGCCTCCCGGACGAGCGCGAAGTCGAGCATCTCCAGATACCGCAGCCCGCCGTGGATCAGCTTGCTCGACCTGCTCGATGTGCCCGAGGCCCAGTCGCGCGCCTCGACGAGGCCGGTCGAGAGTCCCCTTGTCGCCGCGTCCAGCGTCGTACCGGCGCCGACCACGCCCGCCCCCACGACCAGCACGTCCAGTTCGCGCTCGGCCATCGCGGCAAGCGCCTGGGCGCGCTCCGCAGGTCCCAGTGTCGCTGTCCTCACTGCTGCCTCCCGGGTAGATCGGGGTGGTCCGACACGCGGTGCGACCCGACCGAGCGGTCGGGCGACCCGTGCCCACCTCTCGATTCTGTCCGTCGTGCACGACTTCGGCCACCGCCTGTGGACAACACCAGGTCGACTGGAACCTCACAATGCGACATATAGGTCATATTTACGCCTAGTCTGACATTGCGCTGTCCCCAGCGGTTGCGCTTTCTGCTCTCATGGTCTTGGACCGACCGGCAAACGGAGGGTGGCGCCCTCCATCTGCCGGTCGGTCCAAGGGAAGGACGGCCCATCCACATGCCCGCAGACCTCGCAGTCATCGGACTCGGCCACCTCGGCCTGCCCCTCGCCCAAGCTGCCGCCGCCGCCGGTGTCCAGACCGTCGGCTACGACACCGACCCACGCGCCTACGCGGAACTCTCCGCGGGCCGCACCCCTGTCGAGGGATCGCTCACCGCCTCGGACGTGCGCCGGATGCTCTCGGGGGGTTTCCGGCCCACCACGGACCCGGCCGAACTGGGCCGGGTCCGTACCGCGGTGATCTGCGCGCCCACCCCGCTCGGCGCCGACCGCACCCTCGACCTCACCGCCGTCGGCGACGCGGCCCGCGCGCTCGCCGCCCGGCTGCGCCCGCACACCACCGTCCTGCTGGAATCGGCCGTGCAGCCCGGCACCACCGAGAGCTATGTACTGCCCCTCCTCGAAGAGGGCTCGGGGCTGCGCGCCGGACGCGACTTCCACCTCGCCTACTCCCCCAGCCGCCTCGACCCCGGCAACAGGACCCACGTCTACGCCAACACCCCCAAGGTCATCGGCGGCCTCACCCCCGCCTGCACCGAATCCGCCGCCGCCTTCTACGGCCGGCTCACCGACAAGGTCGTACGGGCCCGCGGACCGCGCGAGGCCGAGATGACGAAGGTCCTGGAGACCAACTTCCGGCACGTCAACATCGCCCTGGTCAACGAGATGGCGGTGCTCTGCCACGATCTCGGCGTCGACCTCTGGGACGTCATCAGATGCGCCGAGACCAAGCCCTTCGGCTTCCAGCCGTTCCGTCCGGGCCCCGGCGTCGGCGGCCACGGCGCCCCCGTCGACCCGGGCTACCTCCCGTACAACAGCCGTACCCCGGGCCACCCCTTGCGGATGGTCTCGCTCGCCCAGGAGATCAACGACCGGATGCCGCAGTACGTGATCCAGCGCTGCGCCACCCTCCTGAACGAGCACGGCAAGTCCGTGCGCGGCGCCCGGGTGCTGCTCCTCGGCGTCACCTACAAGCCGGACCTCGCCGACCAGGAGGCCTCCCCCGCCCGGGAGATCGCGACCCGGCTGATGGACATGGGCGCCCAGATCGGCTACCACGACCCGCATGTCCTGGACTGGCGGGTACGTGAACTCCCGGTCCCGCGCGCCGACTCGCTCTACGAGGCGGCATCGAGCGCCGACCTCACGGTGCTGCTCCAGCACCACCGTACGTACGACCTCCAGGGCCTCGCGGTGAAGGCCCAGCTCCTCCTGGACACCCGGGGCGCGACCCCGGCGGGGGCCGCACACCGGTTGTGAGAAAGGGATTCCCAAGGGATTTCGGTGACGAGTCCCCCCAAGGATTTCGGTGGGCGATGTCGTAGGCGGCTGCTAGCCTGCGGCGTCACTTCTCGCACAGTCGTGCGCTTCCGTCCCAGGGGGATCCCACCATGAGCCAGCCCGTGCCACCGGCGAACCAGCCGAACGACGCCCAGCCCGTCGGCGGCAACCCGTACGCGGGCCAGCAGCCCGGCCAGCCCGCCGCCCCGACCGGCAACCCGTTCGCGGGCCAGCAGCCCGGCGCGTACGGCCAGCCCGGTCAGCCCGGCGTCCCGTTCGCCGGCGCGCCGTTCGCCCCGCCGGCACCGGCCCGCAGCAACCTGGGCCTCGGCCTGCTGACGGCGGTGGTCACAGCACTCGTCGCGGCCTTCCTGTACGGGGTCATTGCCGGCGCGATCGAGCGCGAGGTCGGCTACATCGCCGTCGGCGTCGGTTTCCTCGTCGGCTTCGCGGCGAGCAAGGTCGGCGGACAGAACCCGGTGATTGCCGTCGTCAGCGCCGTTCTGTCGGTGGGCGCCGTCTACCTCGGCCAGCTCGTGGGCATCGCGATCATCTTGTCCGACCTGGTTCACCAGTCAGCGTCCAGCTTCTTCATCGACCACTTCGACGTCCTGACGAAGGCGTGGAGCGAGGGAGCCGGCTTCAAGATGTACCTCTTCCTGCTGCTCGGTGCCGCAGCGGCGTTCGGTGGCGCCAAGAAGGCCGCGTAACGCCTGCCCGGACACGTAGAAGGGGGCCCGGACCGCACCTGCGGTCCGGGCCCCCTTCCGTGCTGCCGGGAGCGATCAGCGGCGGTGCTGCGAGTCCGCCACCGTCACCTCGACGCGCTGGAACTCCTTGAGGTCGCTGTACCCCGTCGTCGCCATCGCCCGGCGCAGCGCACCGAAGATGTTCATCGAGCCGTCGGGGGTGTGCGAAGGACCGGTGAGGACCTCCTCGGTCGTGCCGACGGAGCCCAGGTCCACCAGCTTGCCGCGCGGCACGTCCTCGTGGACGGCCTCCATGCCCCAGTGGCGGCCGCGGCCCGGCGCGTCCGTCGCGCGGGCCAGCGGGGAGCCCATCATCACGGCGTCCGCACCGCAGGCGATGGCCTTCGGCAGGTCGCCGGACCAGCCGACGCCGCCGTCCGCGATCACGTGCACGTACCGGCCGCCGGACTCGTCCATGTAGTCGCGCCGGGCCCCGGCCACATCGGCGACCGCGGTCGCCATCGGGACCTGGATACCGAAGACGTTGCGCGTGGTGTGCGCGGCGCCGCCGCCGAAGCCGACGAGGACACCGGCCGCACCGGTACGCATCAGGTGCAGGGCGGCGGTGTACGTGGCGCAGCCGCCGACGATCACCGGGACGTCCAGCTCGTAGATGAACTGCTTGAGGTTGAGCGGCTCGGCCGCACCCGAGACGTGCTCGGCGGAGACCGTCGTACCGCGGATGACGAAGATGTCCACACCCGCGTCGACGACGGCCTTGGAGAACTGCGCGGTGCGCTGCGGGGAGAGGGCGGCGGCGGTGACGACACCGGAGTCGCGCACCTCCTTGATGCGCTGCCCGATCAGCTCCTCCTGGATCGGAGCGGAGTAGATCTCCTGGAGGCGGCGGGTCGCGGACTCCACGGGCATCTCGGCGATCTCGTCGAGCAGCGGCTGCGGGTCGGCGTGCCGGGTCCACAGGCCCTCGAGGTTGAGGACGCCGAGGCCGCCCAGCTCACCGATGCGGATCGCGGTCTGCGGGGAGACCACGGAGTCCATGGGCGCCGCCAGGAACGGCAGCTCGAAACGGTAGGCGTCGATCTGCCAGGCGATCGAGACCTCCTTCGGGTCGCGGGTACGACGGCTCGGAACGACGGCGATGTCGTCGAATGCGTACGCCCGGCGGCCGCGCTTGCCGCGCCCGATCTCGATCTCAGTCACGATGGTGTGGCCTTTCCCTCTACGTCTGCGTTGTCCAGTATCCCCGACACACGGCTGAGGGGCGGTCCCGGGAACCCCGGGCCGCCCCTCAGCTGCGCTGTTGCGTTACTTCCTGCTGTAGTTCGGCGCCTCGACCGTCATCTGGATGTCGTGCGGGTGGCTCTCCTTGAGACCCGCCGAGGTGATCCGGACGAACCGGCCGTTGGCCTGGAGCTCCGGGACGGTGCGTCCGCCGACGTAGAACATCGACTGGCGCAGACCGCCGGTGAGCTGGTGGACGACCGCGGAGAGCGGGCCGCGGTAGGGGACCTGGCCCTCGATGCCCTCGGGGACCAGCTTCTCGTCGGAGGCGACGCCCTCCTGGAAGTAGCGGTCCTTGGAGAACGACTTGCGGTCGCCACGGGTCTGCATCGCGGCGAGGGAACCCATGCCGCGGTAGGACTTGAACTGCTTGCCGTTGATGAAGAGCAGCTCGCCCGGAGACTCCTCGCAGCCCGCGAGGAGCGAGCCGAGCATCACGGTGTCCGCACCGGCCACCAGGGCCTTGGCGATGTCGCCGGAGTACTGCAGGCCGCCGTCACCGATGACCGGGACACCGGCCTCCTTGGCGGCGAGCGATGCCTCGTAGATCGCGGTGACCTGCGGGACGCCGATGCCGGCGACGACGCGGGTGGTGCAGATGGAGCCGGGGCCCACGCCGACCTTGATGCCGTCGACGCCCGCGTCGATCAGCGCCTGGGCGCCGTCACGGGTGGCGATGTTGCCGCCGATGACGTCGACCGAGGAGTTCGACTTGATCTTGGCGACCATGTCGCCGACCAGCCGGGAGTGACCGTGGGCGGTGTCGACGACGATGAAGTCGACGCCCGCCTCGATGAGCGCCTGGGCCCGCTCGTAGGCGTCGCCCGCGACACCGACGGCGGCGCCGACCAGCAGCCGGCCTTCCTTGTCCTTGGCGGCGTTCGGGTACTGCTCGGCCTTGACGAAGTCCTTGACGGTGATGAGGCCCTTGAGGACCCCCGCGTCGTCGACCAGCGGAAGCTTCTCGATCTTGTGGCGGCGCAGCAGCTCCATGGCGTCCACGCCGGAGATGCCGACCTTGCCGGTGACCAGCGGCATCGGCGTCATGACCTCGCGCACCTGGCGCGTGCGGTCCGACTCGAAGGCCATGTCACGGTTGGTGACGATGCCGAGCAGCTTGCCCGCGCCGTCGGTGACCGGGACACCGCTGATACGGAACTTGGCACACAGCTCGTCGGCGTCGCGCAGCGTCGCGTCCGGGTGCACCGTGATCGGGTCGGTGACCATGCCGGACTCGGAGCGCTTCACCAGGTCGACCTGGTTGGCCTGGTCGGCGATGGAGAGGTTGCGGTGCAGCACACCCGCGCCACCCTGCCGGGCCATGGCGATCGCCATGCGGGCCTCGGTGACCTTGTCCATCGCGGCGGAGAGCAGCGGGATGTTCACCCGCACGTTCTTGGAGATGTACGAGGAGGTGTCGATCTGGTCGGGCGTCATGTCGGACGCGCCGGGCAGCAGCAGCACGTCGTCGTATGTCAGCCCGAGCGTCGCGAATTTCTCGGGCACTCCGTCGACGTTTGCAGTCATGACACCTTCCCCAAATGGCCTTGATCGGTGCGGATGTCCATGCTAACGGCCTCCGGGGGTGTCTCATTCCACGAGCAAGATCACCTAGAGGTTCTGTAGCTTCGTACAGAACCAGGACAGGGCCCGGCTCACTGCTCCGCGAGGGCCCTCAGCCTGCTGAGCGCCCGGTGCTGGGCGACCCGGACCGCACCCGGAGACATGCCCAGCATCTGCCCGGTCTCCTCGGCGGTCAGGCCGACCGCCACCCGCAGAACGAGCAGCTCACGCTGGTTGTCCGGGAGGTTGGCAAGAAGCTTCTTGGCCCAGGCCGCATCGCTGCTGAGCAGCGCGCGCTCCTCGGGCCCGAGCGAATCGTCCGGCCGCTCGGGCATCTCGTCGGAGGGCACGGCCGTCGATCCCGGGTGCCGCATGGCGGCCCGCTGGAGATCGGCGACCTTGTGGCCCGCGATGGCGAAGACGAAGGCTTCGAAGGGTCTGCCGGTGTCCTTGTAGCGCGGCAGAGCCATCAGCACCGCGACACAGACCTCCTGCGCCAGGTCCTCCACGAAGTGGCGAGCATCACCGGGCAGCCGGTTCAGCCGGGACCTGCAGTAGCGCAGCGCCAAGGGGTGGACATAGGCCAGCAGATCATGAGTGGCCTGCGCGTCGCCCTCGACAGCACGGTGCACCAGTGCACCGATCACCGTCGTCTCGTCGTCGCGCATCGGACCATGGTGCCCCGGAGCCGCGTCATCCGTGCCGCCGCGTCCGTAGTTGTGCACCGAAGCGTTATGAGCGGGTGCGCCGGAAGTCATGTCCTGCGCCCTCCCCTTCCGCTCGACCGAATCGTTCCCGAGGAACTCCACATCTCAAGGATGCGGCATCGGCCGGGAAGCGTCACATACCGCCGGCGCGGCGGGCTCCACCAGCGGGGCGGAGCCCACCCCGCGCACGTCGGTCACATCGCCCCGTCCGCCGGTGTGCGGACGGGGAATCGATCGACTTCCGGCCATGGCCGGTCCTCAGCGGACCAGGCCCCAGCGGAAGCCGAGCGCCACGGCATGCGCCCGGTCCGAGGCGCCGAGCTTCTTGAACAGACGCCTGGCGTGCGTCTTCACCGTGTCCTCGGAGAGGAACAGCTCACGGCCGATCTCGGCGTTCGAGCGGCCGTGACTCATGCCTTCGAGCACCTGGATCTCACGCGCGGTGAGCGTCGGCGCCGCACCCATCTCGGCCGACCGCAGCCGGCGGGGGGCGAGCCGCCACGTCGGATCGGCCAGCGCCTGAGTGACGGTGGCCCGCAACTCCGCGCGGGAGGCGTCCTTGTGCAGATAGCCGCGGGCACCGGCGGCGACCGCGAGCGCGACACCGTCCAGGTCCTCGGCGACGGTCAGCATGATGATCCTGGCGCCGGGGTCGGCGGAGAGCAGCCGCCGGACCGTCTCCACACCCCCCAGACCGGGCATGCGTACGTCCATCAGAATCAGATCCGAACGGTCGGCGCCCCAGCGGCGGAGGACTTCCTCGCCGTTGGCCGCCGTCGTCACACGCTCGACGCCGGGCACGGTCGCGACCGCGCGACGGAGCGCTTCTCGGGCAAGCGGGGAGTCGTCGCAGACGAGGACGGATGTCATGACCGTCCTCCGCAGCTGATGCGCGTCACCTTGAGCCTCCAGGCTGTTACAAGTCGTCACCTGAGCGGTTGACGCTCTCGGACATCTGCCCGATCGCTTTTTCTGTCAACCGCCTCCGCCCTCTCAACGATGGTCACTCGAAAGAGTTACGGGTCGGACGGCCGGGTTCGGCACTCTACGTGAGGACCCGTGCACAGAGGAGAGCGGCACGAATCATCCAACCGTCAACCGAAACTTCACGTCAAAATATGCCCTATTTGGCGGGTTTTCTTCCCTTTTACTGGTGTCTGTGGCTAGATTCGCAATCAGTCATATTTACATCTACTTACACCGTAGATGTAAATGTCATGGGCACGGTCAACAACGGACGACAACGACGATTCCGACTCAGCATGGTTTCGAGGGGACAAGCAATGGCAGATTTCTCCCGGCTTCCCGGACCCAACGCCGATCTGTGGGACTGGCAGCTGTTGGCGGCCTGCCGCGGGGTCGACAGCTCGCTGTTCTTCCACCCGGAGGGTGAACGCGGGGCGGCACGGAGCGCCCGCGAGAACTCGGCGAAAGAGGTCTGTATGCGATGCCCGGTACGTGCCGAGTGCGCAGCACACGCTCTGGCGGTGCGAGAGCCCTACGGAGTGTGGGGCGGGCTGACCGAGGACGAACGCGAGGAGCTCATGGGACGGGCCCGCAACCGGCTGATCGCGGCAGCGGCGCCGTCGGGCCTTCCGTCCCCGTCGGGGCACGGCTGATCCCACCCCGTCCGGCACAACAAATACAAAAACGTTTCCGCATTTCACCCGGCCACCGAGGGGGGCCGGGCTACAGGCAGGCCCAGCTCAGCGGGCGGCCGCCAGGGTCAGCCGGTCGAGGGTGGCCGCAACCGCCGGCACCTGGGCCAGGTCGGGCAGGGTCAGGGCGACGATCTCGCGCTCGATGGCCGGCTCCACCGTCACCGTGCGGGCCCCCTTGGGACGTACCGACTCGATCGCCAGCTCCGGCAGTACGGCCACCCCCAGACCGGCGCCGACCAGGCCGATCACTGCCGGGTAGTCGTCGGTGGCGAAGTCGATCCGGGGCGTGAAGCCGGACTCCTCGCAGACCTCCACCAGCTGACGGCGGCAGCGCGGGCAGCCCGCGATCCACGACTCGTCGGCCAGCTCGGCGATGCCGACGGCAGCCGAACCGGCCAGCCGGTGCCCCTCGGGGACCAGGCCGATCAGCCGGTCGGTGAGCAGCGGGCGTACGACCAGGTCGTCCCACTCCGCGCCGGAGGCGCCGTAACGGAACGCCAGCGCGATGTCGCAGTCACCCTCGCGCAGCATCTCGACCGAACGCGGCGGCTCGGCCTCGACCAGGGAGACCCGGGTGCCGGGATGGGCCGCGCGCAGCGCCGCGAGGGCGCCGGGGACCAGCGTGGAGCTGCCGCTGGGGAACGAGACGAGCCGGACCCGGCCGGCCCGCAGCCCGGCGATCGCGGCGACCTCCTCCTCGGCGGCGATGAGCCCGGCGAGGATTCCGGAGGCGTGCCGGACGAGGGCCTCGCCCGCCTGGGTGAGCCGCATCTCGCGTCCCGTACGGATCAGCAGGGTGGTCCCCGCAGAGGCTTCCAGGGCCTTCATCTGCTGGCTGACCGCCGGCTGGGTGCAGCCCAGTTCGCGGGCGGCGGCGGAGAACGAACCGGTGGCGGCCACGGCGCGCAGGACACGGAGATGACGGGCTTCGATCACACTTCAACCATAAGCGACTCTTGGATTGCATGCGAGTTATTGACATGCATCTTTGGGGGCGGAGTGGTTAGCGTTCTACGCATGAAGCCGATGAAGGTGCTGACTGTGAACGTGGGACGGCCCGAGGCCGTCGACTACACCGACGCCCCCGGCGGCGCGACCGGGATCGACAAGCAGCCGGCCGACGGCTCCGTACGCGTCACCGACCCCGGCCCCAAGGGCACCGGCGGCAGTGGCCTGGCCGGGGACGCGGTGTGCGATCTGCGCCACCACGGCGGCTCCGACCAGGCCGTGTACGCATTCGCCCGCGAGGAACTCGACGTCTGGGAGCGGGAGCTCGGCCGCCCGCTGGCCAACGGCACGTTCGGCGAGAACCTGACGACCAGCGGTCTGGACGTGAGCGGCGCGAGGATCGGTGAGCGCTGGCGGATCGGCCCCGACCTGGTCCTGGAGGTCACGTCGAGCCGGATTCCCTGCCGTACGTTCGCCGGCCATGTCGATGAGAAGCGCTGGGTCAAGCGGTTCACACAGGCGGCTGCCCCGGGCGCCTACCTGCGGGTGATCGAGCCGGGCGAGATCCGCTCCGGGGACCCGGTCGAGATCGTGCACCGGCCGGACCACGACGTCACCGTGGAGCTGGACTTCCTGGCCTCGACGACGCGCCGGGAGCTGCTCCCGAAGCTGCTTCCGGCGCGGGACGCGCTGCATCCCGAGTCGCTGCGTGCCGCTCTGAAGTACGTGGAGAAGGAGGCGGCGGACGACTGATCACGGTGTGCCGGACAGGCACTAACGTGCCGCGTATGACGACTGCACTGATTACGGGCGCGACCGCAGGGATCGGAGCCGCATTCGCGCGGCGGCTCGCGGCCGATGGGCACAACCTGGTGCTGGTGGCGCGCAACACCGAGCGGCTGCGCGAGCAGGCGACCGAACTGCACGACCGGCACGGCATCGAGGCCGAGGTGCTGACGGCCGACCTGTCCGAGGACAAGGGGATCGCCGCGGTCGAGGCCCGGTTGACGGATCGTCACCAGCCGGTCGATCTGCTGGTCAACAATGCCGGGTTCGGCAACAGGGGCCGCTATCTGGATGTGCCCATGGCCGATGAGCTGAACATGCTGAAGGTGCACTGCGAGGCGGTGCTGCGGCTGACCTCGGCGGCCGCGGCCGGGATGCGGGAGCGCGGGCGGGGCGGGGTCGTCAATGTGGCCTCGGTGGCGGCGTTCGTGCCGCGCGGGACGTACGGCGCGTCCAAGGCCTGGGTCGTGCAGTTCACCCAGGGCGCGGCGAAGGACCTGGCCGGTTCGGGGGTGCGGCTGATGGCGCTGTGCCCCGGCTTCGTGCGGACGGAGTTCCACGAGCGGGCCGGGATGGGGACAGGCAACATTCCGGGCTGGATGTGGCTCGACGCGGACAAGCTGGTGGCGGCCGCCCTGGCGGATCTGGCACGCGGCAGGTCGGTCTCGATCCCGGACCCGCGGTACAAGGCGTTGATGGGGCTCGTGAAGGTGACGCCGCGCGGCCTGCTCGGAGGGGTGACCTCCAAGACAGGCCGCAAGTACGGGCCACAGTGAGTGGGTTACCGGGTGGGCGGTTGCCGGCTGTTACCTCACCCCGGGGCCCGCGTAGGCGCCGATGTTGGGGGCGCCGGGCTTCAGCTCGTTGCCGAAGTAGTCCTTGCCGCCGTTGTTCTCGATGACGGCTCCGGCGGCGAGGGCGGGAGAGCCCGCACCGAGCCGGAAGTCGGGCCGGAGCTTCGGATCGGCGGTGATGCCGCCGGGGTCGGGGCGGGTCATGTCGATGCCGTAGAAGGCGTTGTGGTCGAAGGAGAGCCCGGGTGTCGGGTTCTTGAAGGCGTAGCCGCCGGTGCCCTCGCTCACGAAGATGTTGTTCCGGATGGAAAGTTCGTGCTGGGTGGTGGCGGGGCTGCCGGCGTCGTCCTGGACGAGGTAGCCGGGGATCTGCTCCTTGTTGTGGAAGGTGTTGTGGTAGATCTCCGTGCCGAGGATCGGGCCCCAGCAGTTCTGGATCAGGCGGGCCCCGTCGTTGCGGCTGACGTTGTAGCGGGCGACCGTGCCGATGGTCTTGGCGCCGCTGTACGGGCAGATCAGCAGGAAGCCGCCCTTGTTGTCGTGGCTGTAGTTGTACTGGAAGACCGTGTTCTGCGAGGCGCCGTCGGCGTCGAAGGACATCCCGTCGTGGGTGTTGCCGCCGCCCGAGACCTCGTTGTACTCGACGGTCGTGTCGTCGGTGTTGAAGGTCCAGATGCCCGCGTTGGCGGAGGGCGAGCGCAGCTGGAAGCCGTCGACCCGGTTGTGGTCGACGCGGGCGCCACTGGTGGTGTCGAGCTTCATGCCGTCGCCGGCCAGGGACTTCAGCGTGTTGTGGTGGATGCGGACTCCGGTGCTCGGCGTCCACTCCCCCGGGTAGACGTTCGGGTCCTGCTGCTGGCCGACCAGATCACGCTTGGAGAAGGTCGACTTGAAGTAGATGCCCTCGCGGTCGACGTCCTCGATGCGGTTGTGCCCGATGTCCAGGCCGTCGTACCGGCTCGCCTTCGCCTTGCCCTCGACCGCGATGTGGATCGCGCTGGAGCCGGACACCGTCTTGTAGTCGCCGCCGCGCACATCGTGGATGTAGAGGCCGGAGATGTCGAAGCCGCGGGCGGTGCCGTAGTCGGTGAGGCGGAGGCGGACGCCGTTGCGTTCGCCGCCGGGGTTGTCGGCGTTGGTGATCTCCAGGGCCTTGAGGTGCACGTACTGCATGTTGGAGAGCAGCACGACATCGTGCGCGCCGGCGCCGTCCAGCTCGGCGCGGGCCGGGCCGTTGCCGTAGTCGGCGATGGTGAACGGTGCGCGGGCGGAGCCGGTGCCCTTGGGGGCGAGGGTGCCGGTGCAGGTGGCGCCGCGTTTGAAGAGCAGCCGGTCGCCGGGGCCGTAGGTGTGCGCGTTGGCCTCGGCGAGCGTGGTCCAGGGGTGCTGCTTGCTGCCGGTGGCGTCGGCCGGGGCGGCTGTGCAGTCGACGTGGAAGGTACGGCCGGTGGGTGCGGCCTGTGCGGCGCTCTGGCCGGCAACGGTCAGACCGGCGGCGGCAGTCAGGGCCGCGAGCGTCGCAGCGGTGACGCGATGTCTCACAATTCCTCCGTACGAACAGTCAGGGACGGGACGAGTCGGCATCGCCGGAATCCTGGACTCGGATTGATCGAACGTCAATGGATTGCGTTTGAATGATCGAAACTCCCATCGTTCGATCACGTTGGTCTAGGGTCGGACAACGGGCCCCGGCACCGGCCGGACCGGGGGCCGGGCCACACACTGCGAGGGGACTGCTGCCGTGCGCGAAAGTGCTGCTGAACGTCATGACCGCCTGCTGGGGCTGGTCCGGGAAAGGGGCTCGGCCCGGGTCTCGGACCTGGCCTCGCAGCTGGGGGTCTCGCCCGTCACGGTGCGCCGGGACGTGGAGGAGCTGGCCGGCCGGGGCCTGCTCGACCGGGTCCACGGCTCGGTGTCCTGGCCGCAGAACGCCGCCCCCGCCGCGGCGGGGCCCGGCGGCACCGGCACCGGCCTGGTCCTCGGCATGCTCGCGCCCTCGTCGACCTACTACTTCGCCGAGGTCATCCGTGGGGCACACGAGGCCGCAGCCAGGGCGGGTGCCCGGCTGATCCTGCGGATCTCCGACTACCGGCCGCAGGAGGACCACGCCCGCACCGAGGGCCTGCTCTCCGCGGGCGCCGAGGGGCTGCTGGTCGCGCCGGGCTGGCAGCACCCCGGCGACCCCGCCGCGTTCGGCGGCTGGATCGCCTCGCTGCCCGTGCCGACCGTCCTGCTGGAGCGCAGGCCCACCGCGGGATCCCCGCTGGACCGCCTGGACCGGGTCTGCTCGGACCATGCGCACGGGGTGCTGCTCGCCGTACGCCACCTGGTGGATCTCGGGCACGGGGCGCCGCTGCTGATGGCCCGGGCGGACTCCCCGACCGCCGTCGCGGTGCGCTCCGGGTACGAGGAGGCCCTGGCCGTGCTCGGACTGCGCGCACCGCAGGACGTGATCGATTCCGTACCGGCCGAACTCGCTCCGGACGCGTTCGAACAGGCCGTGCAGGCACTGCGTGAGGCGGTCCACTCGGGGGTGGCGACGGCAGCGCTGATCCACAACGACGTGGACGCGATCCAGGTGGTGCAGCGCCTGGCCGAGCTGGGCGTACGGGTGCCGGAGGATCTGGCGCTGATCGCGTACGACGACGAGGTGGCGGCCCTCGCGGACACCCCGCTCACGGCGGTGGCACCGCCCAAGCGCGAAGTGGGCCGTCATGCGACGGAACTGCTGGTGGAGCGGCTCGGCCAGGGCGCGGACATGCCCCGGCGTCATCTGACGCTGCTCCCGCAGCTGCGGGTCCGGGACTCGTGCGGAGAGCGCCCCTCTCGTAGGCGATGAAGCAGGCGTTGAAGCCGGCGTGAAGCAGGCGTCCTCGCGGCCTCGCGACCCCCTCCCGCGGGGCATTCCGCCCGCTTCCGTACGTAACTTATCTGATCTTTTTTCGATCAATCGCTCTTTCGCTCTTGACTTCGGTCACGGCTGGTCCAAGGATCACGGCCAACGCCAATGTCGTCGCCTGTTCAGGAGCCTCGCTGTGAGCCGCAGTTCGAGCAGAACGTCCCTCGCCGTAGTCGGCGCCGCCACCGCCCTCGCCGTTCTCACGGCCTGTGGCGGCAGCGGCGACGACAGTGCCGCTGCCGGAAGCGACGGCAAGCCCGTCAGCATCACCTTCTGGGGCTGGACCAAGGGGTCCAAGGAGGTCGTTGACGCGTTCAACGCCTCGCACAAGAACATCAAGGTGGTGTACGAGGAGATCCCGTCCGGCAACGCGGGCGGCTACGCCAAGATCTCCAACGCGGTGAAGGCGGGCAACGCCCCCGATCTGGTCTCCATCGAGTACCCGCAGCTTCCGGAGTACGTCAGTCAGGGCGCGCTCCAGGACATCGGCCAGTACTTCACCGACGACATCAAGAAGAAGCTGCTGCCGCAGGCGGTCGAGCTGACGACGCTCGGCGGCAAGAACTGGGCCGTCCCGTTCGACGCCTCGCCGCAGTCCTTCTACTACCGCAAGGACCTGTTCGAGAAGTACGGCGTCGAGGTCCCCAAGACCTGGGACGAGTTCCGCAAGGCCGCCGAGAAGATCAAGAAGGCCGACAAGAAGGCCCGCATCGGCACCTTCTTCCCCGATGACCCGACCACGTTCCAGGCGATGGCCTGGCAGGCCGGCGCCCAGTGGTACAAGCCCGAGGGCGACACCTGGAAGGTCAGCACGGCCGACGCGGCCACCAACAAGGTCGCCGACTACTGGCAGGGCCTGCTCGACGACGACCTGATCCGCGCCAACGCCTCGTTCAGCCCCGAGTGGACCAACTCCCTGAAGAACGGCGGCACCGTCGGCTACCTCGGCGCCGCCTGGGGCGCGGGCGTCCTCAAGGGCACGCTGCCCGAGCAGAGCGGCAAGTGGGCCGTCGCCCCGATGCCCAGCTGGGACGGCAAGCCGGCCAGCGGCATGCTCGGCGGCTCCACCTTCGCGGTGACGAAGACCAGCAAGAAGGCGAAGGCCGCGGTCGAGTTCGCCACCTGGATGTCGACCACCGAGGAAGGCGTCAAGGCCCGGATCGGGTCCGGAACTTCGAGCGCCTTCCCGGCCGCGGCGGCGCTGCGCCCGGTGGCGAAGAAGTCCTTCGACGCCGGCTTCTACGGCGGCGAGGACATCTACCAGGTGTTCGAGGGCGCCGCGACGTCCATCGGCCCGGACTGGAACTGGGGCCCGACGACCGGCACGACGAACACCACCATCAAGGACCAGTTCGGCAAGGTCGCCAGCGGCGGCACCACCATCAAGGACGCGGTGAAGGCCGGGCACGACGCCACGGTCGCCGAGCTGAAGAAGCGCGGTCTGAAGGTCGAGGACGCAGGCTGATGAAGCGCGCCCGGACGACCAGAGCCGCCGCCATCCTGCTGGGGCCCTTCTTCGTACTGTTCACCGTGGTCATGGTGCTGCCGATCGGATACGCGGTCTGGCTCAGCCTGTTCACCGAGAAACAGTCCGGCCTGGGCTTCGGCGGCACCGAGACCGTCTTCAGCGGACTCGACAACTACACGGCGGCCCTGGGCGACCGGGCGTTCCGCGAGGGCTTCGGCGTACTCCTCGGATACTGCCTGTTCTACATTCCGCTGCTGCTCATCGGGGCCCTCGCCCTCGCCCTGCTGCTGGACTCCGCACTGGCCCGCGCGCGCCGCTTCTTCCAGCTCGCGCTCTTCCTGCCGCACGCCGTGCCCGGCATCATCGCCGCGCTGATCTGGGTCTACCTCTACACACCCCAGCTCAGCCCGGTGGTCAGCGCCATGGAGTCCGGCGGAATCGGCTTCGACTTCTTCTCCCCCGAGGGCGCCCTCCCCTCCATCGTCAACATCGCTCTGTGGGAGTGGCTCGGCTACAACATGGTGATCTTCTATGCCGCGTTGCAGGCGATCGACCGCTCCGTACTCGAAGCGGCCACGGTCGACGGGGCCGGTGCCTGGCGCGTCGCACTCAGCATCAAGGTCCCGCTGATCCGCGCCTCGGTCGTGATGGTCGCGCTGTTCACCGTCATCGGCTCGCTCCAGCTGTTCACCGAACCGCTGATCCTCAACAAGGGGACCGGTTCCGCCGTCTCCTCCACCTGGACGCCGAACATGTACGCGTACACCGCGGCCTTCGAGCGCAACGACTACGGTCTCGCCGCGGCGGCCTCCATCCTGCTGGCGCTCACGGCCGCGCTGCTGTCCTTCGTCGTCACCCGCTTCACCGGCCGGAAGGGCAAGAAAGCATGAACTCCCCCGCCTCCCGCGGCCGCTGGATGTCGAAGACCGCGGTCAACGGCTTCCTTCTGCTCGCCGTCCTCTACATGCTCTTCCCCCTCGTCTGGCTGGTCACCGCCGCCACGAAGGACACCGGCGGTCTGCTCGCGGGCAACGCCTTCTCCTTCGAGGGCTTCAACCTCGGCGAGAACCTGTCGAACCTGGCCTCCTACGGCGACGGCGTCTACTTCCGCTGGTACCTCAACAGCCTCTTCTACGCGGGCGGCGGGGCGATCGTCTGTTCGCTGATCTGTGTCGCCGCGGGGTACGCCTTCGACAAGTACGAATTCCGGGGCAAGGAGAAGCTGTTCGGCCTCGTGCTGATGGGCGTGCTCGTCCCCACCACGGCGCTCGCGCTGCCGATGTACCTCCTGGCCTCCAAGACCGGCCTGGTCAACACCTACTGGTCCGTGCTGATCCCGGTGCTCGTCAATCCGTTCGGCGTGTATCTCGCCCGGGTGTTCAGCACCGGCTACATACCGAACGAGGCCCTGGAGGCCGCCCGTATCGACGGGGCCGGCGAGCTGCGCGTCTTCTGGTCCATCGGACTGCGCATGGTCATGCCGGGTTTCGTGACCGTCTTCCTCTTCCAGTTCACCGCGATCTGGAACAACTTCTTCCTCCCGCTCGTGATGCTCTCGGACCGCAAGCTCTTCCCGCTGAGCCTCGGTCTGTACTCCTGGAACACCAACACCCACGGCGAGCCGAGCTTCTATCCGCTCGTCGTCACCGGCTCCCTCCTCGCCGTCATCCCCCTGATCGTCGCCTTCGTCTCGCTGCAGCGGCACTGGAAGGCCGGTCTGACCGCCGGCAGCGTCAAGTGACTCTCACGCGAGACCTGAGGAGTACGAGTTCCACCATGCCCCACGCCACTGACAACCGGCCGACGGCCCTGCTCGCGATGGGCCCCGGCATCGCCGGACGCCTCCTCGCCGACCGCCACCGCACCCGGCTGGCGACCCTCACCCGCACCGACCCGCACCTCGTCGCCCACGACCTGGCCGACCCGACGCCCGAGGTGGCCTCCGCGCTCGCCGATGCCGAGGTGCTGTTCACCTGCTGGGGTGCGACGCCGCTCACCGCCGAGGTGCTGGCGGCCGCACCCCGGCTGCGGGCCGTGGTGCACGCGGCCGGTTCCGTGAAGCACCACATCACCGACGCCTGCTGGGAGCGCGGGATCGCCGTCACCTCGGCAGCCGGGGCCAACGCGCTGCCGGTGGCCGAATTCACGCTCGCCGCGATCCTCTTCGCGGGCAAGCGCATCCTGCACTCCGCGGATCGCTATCGCGCCCTGCGCGCCGATCACGACTGGCTCGCGGAGCTCGACGGCTTTGGCAACTACCGCCGTACGGTCGGCATCGTCGGCGCCTCCCGTATCGGCCGGCGCGTGATCGAGCTGCTGCGACCCTTCGACCTGGACGTCCTGCTGTACGACCCGTACGTGGACGGTCCGGAGGCGGCGCGGCTCGGTGTACGGCTCACCTCGCTCGACGAGCTGTGCGCGAGCAGCTCGGTCGTATCCGTGCACGCGCCGCAGCTCCCGGAGACGCACCACATGATCGGCGCCGCGCAGCTGTCGGCCATGGCGCCCGGGGCGACGCTGATCAACACGGCGCGGGGATCGCTGATCGACGAGGAGGCGCTGCTGCCCGAGCTGACCACCGGGCGGCTGCACGCGGTGCTGGATGTGACGGAGCCCGAACTTCCGCCTGCGCACTCACCGTTGTACGACCTGCCGAATGTGCTGCTCACTCCGCATGTCGCGGGTTCGCTGGGCGATGAGCTGCACCGGATGGCCGACCAGGCGCTGGACGAGATGGAGCGGTTCGCGGCCGGCCTGCCCTTCGCGGACCCGGTCCGGGCGGGGGCGCTGCCGCGCTCGGCGTGACGGGGGCGTTGTCCCCTGCCCGCCCTTTCCCGACGCGGAATCCACGTCTGCGAGAACGAGCGACCCGCACCACGCACGGCGGACACCACCATCGCTCAACGCCTGGCCGGGCACCTCTGAGGCCCGGTACCCCGCGAGACGGGGTACCGGGCCTCAGTGGCTGTCCGAGCTACACGCTAGTGCGAGTGGCCGTGACCGTGACCGGCCTCGGCCTCTTCCTCGGCCGGCTTCTCGACGACCAGCGTCTCGGTCGTGAGCAGCAGCGACGCGATGGACGCGGCGTTCTCCAGCGCGGAGCGGGTGACCTTGACCGGGTCGATGACGCCGGCCTTCACCAGGTCGCCGTACTCGCCGGTCGCGGCGTTGAAGCCCTGGCCCTTGTCGAGCTCGGAGACCTTCGAGGTGATGACGTAACCCTCGAGGCCGGCGTTCTCGGCGATCCAGCGCAGCGGCTCGACGGCGGCGCGGCGCACGACCGCGACACCGGTGGCCTCGTCGCCGGTCTTGTCGAGGTTGCCCTCAAGAACCTTGACGGCGTGGACCAGAGCGGAGCCACCACCGGAGACGATGCCCTCCTCGACCGCGGCGCGGGTCGCGGAGATGGCGTCCTCCAGACGGTGCTTCTTCTCCTTGAGCTCCACCTCGGTGGCGGCACCGACACGGATCACGCACACGCCGCCGGCCAGCTTCGCGAGGCGCTCCTGGAGCTTCTCGCGGTCCCAGTCGGAGTCCGTGGCGTCGATCTCGGCCTTGATCTGGTTGACCCGGCCCTTGACGTCGCCGGGCTCGCCGCCGCCGTCCACGATCGTCGTGTCGTCCTTGGAGACGGTGACGCGGCGGGCGGTGCCCAGCACGTCCAGACCGGCCTGGTCGAGCTTGAGGCCGACCTCCTCGGCGATGACGGTCGCACCGGTGAGGGTGGCGATGTCGCCGAGCATGGCCTTGCGGCGGTCACCGAAGCCCGGGGCCTTCACCGCGACGGCGTTGAAGGTGCCACGGATCTTGTTGACGACGAGGGTCGACAGCGCCTCGCCCTCGACGTCCTCGGCGATGATCAGCAGCGGCTTGGAGCCACCGGCCTGGATGACCTTCTCCAGCAGCGGGAGCAGCTCCTGGATCGCGCCGATCTTGCCCTGGTGGATCAGGATGTACGGGTCGTCGAGGACGGCCTCCATACGCTCCTGGTCGGTCACCATGTACGGGGACAGGTAGCCCTTGTCGAAGGCCATGCCCTCGGTGAAGTCGAGGTCCAGACCGAAGGTGTTGGACTCCTCGACGGTGATGACACCGTCCTTGCCGACCTTGTCCATCGCGTCCGCGATGAGCTCGCCGACCTGCGGGTCCTGCGCGGAGAGCGCGGCCACGGCGGCGATGTCGCTCTTGTCGTCGATCGGTCGGGCGGTCGCGAGGAGCTCCTCGGACACGGCCTTGACCGCGGCGTCGATGCCCTTCTTCAGGGCGGCCGGGGAAGCACCCGCGGCGACGTTGCGCAGACCCTCGCGGACGAGCGCCTGGGCCAGCACGGTGGCGGTGGTCGTACCGTCACCCGCCACGTCGTTGGTCTTGGTCGCCACCTCCTTCACCAGCTGGGCACCGAGGTTCTCGTACGGGTCGTCGAGCTCGACCTCGCGCGCGATGGTGACACCGTCGTTGGTGATGGTGGGAGCGCCGAACTTCTTGTCGATGACGACGTTGCGGCCCTTGGGGCCGATCGTCACCTTGACCGTGTCGGCAAGCTTGTTGACGCCGCGCTCAAGGGCGCGACGGGCGTCCTCGTCGAACTTCAGAATCTTCGCCATGGCAGCTGAGCTTTCCTCTCAAACGAACTGCGCCCCCGGCCACCCGGCTGGTTATTCGCAGGGGGCCAGGGGCGCAGAACAGAAGCAAACGTGGGTGAATTACTTCTCGATGATCGCGAGCACGTCGCGAGCCGAGAGGACGAGGTACTCCTCGCCGTTGTACTTCACCTCGGTGCCGCCGTACTTGCTGTACAGCACGACGTCGCCGGTCTTGACGTCGAGCGGAAGGCGCTCGCCGTTCTCGAAGCGGCCCGGGCCCACGGCCAGGACGACGCCCTCCTGGGGCTTCTCCTTGGCGGTGTCCGGAATGACCAGGCCGGAGGCCGTGGTCTGCTCGGCGTCGAGCGGCTGGACCACAATGCGGTCCTCGAGCGGCTTGATCGCAACCTTGGTGCTGGCGGTCGACACGATCCGGTCTCCCCCTTCGGAGATCTCACGGGGTTAAGAGTCTTTGGATGGCGACCAGGTGGATCCGTCGTCGCGGGTGCCGGACCTGCCAGTCGCACAGTACTGCTGGCACTCTCCAGTGGTGAGTGCCAGCACCGAGACTATGACCGGGATTAGCACTCGGTCAAGCGGAGTGCCAATTCAGCCAGTCGTGGCGTCATGTGGACCCCGCTCGCGCACGGTGCGACGGGGCGCCGGCCGCATGCGGCGGTCCGGAGAACGCAAAGGTCCGGACGGCACAGGGACAACGCGGGGCCGGACCACACCGTTCCGTACGACCGTGGGTTCATGCTCGAACCTCCGTACCAGCCGTCGAACCCGCTGCCGCATCACCCCTCGGCCGCGCAGGACTCCTCGCGACCCGTGAACGGCTGCCTGGACGTGCTGCTGGGCCTGCTGCCGGCGGTCCTGGAGGGGGTGATCTGCATGGGGGCCCTCTATTACCTGATCCTCTTGCGGTGGGACCCCGACGGTCAGGAGTCGACGGAGCCACCGCCGATGGACTGGACGCCTGTCCTCGTCTTCGGCGGGATCGCCACGGTGATCTGCCTGTTCGCCGTGGTGCTGATCCGCGCGAACCGGCCCTGGGCGGGCGCGGTCCAGATCCTGGCCGCGCTCCTGCTGTGCGTGATGGCGGCGCTGATCGGGCACGAGGACTACCGCCGCTCGCACCCGGCGCCGGCCTCCGCTCCCCCGTACGATCCCGGCCGGTCCGGCCACCAGTGCCTCAGCGGTGGCGACAACCGCGAGTGCCTGGACTCCTTCAGCTGACGGCAGGCGATGACGACCAGCGACCCCGACCCCCCGTGGTCGCCGTGCGGATGCGCCTGCGGGCCCGCCGCGGGGGCCGGCTTCGGGTGGGTCACCTTCTGTGCGGCCTTGCGGCCCAGCCGTTCGATCGGGTCCACCGACTGTGCGCACCCGGCGGTGGCGGCCAGGAGCGCACCGGCGGTCAGCAGTCCGGCGAGCAGGCGATGCACCCTTCTCATACGTAGTCCTCCAGCCGGGCCACGGCGTACCCCTTGTCCGTGATGGTCTTCATGACCGCCCGGACCAGGTCGGCCATGCTGCCGCCCCAGTCCTTCCGGCCCCGGAAGTGCGTGAGGATGATGTCGCCGGGGTGCAGGTCCTGGTCCGCCTCGCGCCACTCCATGTGGTCCGGGAACGCCTCCGCGTTCCAGAGCGGTACGGCCTTGATGCCGCAGGACTTCGCGATGCGCAGTGTGTCCGCGTTGTAGTTGCCGTACGGCGGGCGGAAGAGGGTGGGCCGCTGCCCGTACTGCTCCTCGATGATGGCCTGCTGGCCGCAGATCTCGCTCTTCTGCTCGTTGTACGAAAGTCCGGGCAGGTAGGGGTGGTTGAGCGTGTGGTTGTTGAGGCCGGCACCCAGCCGCTGCATCTCCAGGAAGTACCCGTAGCTGTCGCGCACCAGGTAGTCGCTGAGGAACGCGCTGTACGGGATGTCCAGCTCGTCCATCATCTGCAGCAGTTCGGGATCCTTCTCGTCACCGTCGTCCATCGTCAGGAAGACGACCCGGTCCTTGGTCGGGACGGTGGTGAAGACCGGCGGCAGCGAGGCGTCGCCGCCGTTGACCTCGAACCCCTCGCGGGTGGTGATGTGCGGCTTCACGGCGGGTGGCGGGGGTGCGATCAGCGGTGGCCTGTCCAGCCTCCACTTCTTGGCGAGGGCCGCCCGTACGGCCGGGCCGAACCTCGCGTTCTCACGGAGCTTGGCGGGTGCGCCGCCCTGGCCGGCAAGCTGTCCGGGGCCCGCCCCCAGTCCGGGAACACCCGGCGGTCCGGCGGCAGGCCGGGCCCGGTGCTCGCCACCGTCGCCGGACCGGCCGCCGGCCTGGGAGGCACAGCCGGAGCAGACCGCGGCGACCAGGAGTGCGGCCAGGACCGCGCAGGCCGGCCGATGCCTGCCGGAGCCCCGCCCGCCCCCCGGTTCCGGCATGCCCGATCCGCTCCTTTTCATGGTTAATTTTTCCTTTTGTCGTACAAGTTGCATGGCGTCGCATCCTGCCAGCACGTGAGGGGCGCCCCGGCCCGACACCGCCACCGGGCCCGCCGGTCAACCCGGCTGGCTCACAATGGGGCGCGTGAACGCCTTCGCCCCGAACGACCCGTCCGACGCCGACGACAGGTCCGACGCCCCCGACCCGTCCGACCCCCTCGCCGCTTTCATGGCCCTGCGCACCCCCGAGGGCGCGGCGCTCCTGGACGGGCTGCGGTCCTACGACCCCGCCCAGGAGCTCACCACCGCCACCCGGCTTCGCCGCACCCACCCGGCCTCGCTGGTCTCGGCGGCGCTGGGGCAGGCGCGGCTGCGGCAGCGGGCGGTGGCGAAATTCGGTGCCGAGGACGCGTACCGGATGTTCTTCACACCGAACGGCGTCGAACAGGCGACACGTACGTCGGTGGCCACCCATCGCGCACAGCGGTTCGTGGCGGCGGGCGGGGTGCGGAGCGTCGCCGATCTCTGCTGCGGGATCGGCGGCGACGCGATCGCGCTCGCACGGGCGGGCATCTTCGTCCTCGCAGTGGACCGCGACCCGCTGACCGCCGAGGTGGCCCGCGCCAACGCCGCCGCGCTCGGCCTGGACGGTCTGATCGAGGTGCGGTGCGCCGATGTCACCGAGATCGACACCTCGCCCTACGACGCGGTCTTCGTCGACCCGGCCCGGCGCGGCGGCAGGGGCAGGATCTTCGACCCCGAGGCGTACTCACCGCCGCTCTCCTGGGCGACCGGCGCCGCACTCGAGGCGCCCCGTGCCGCACTGAAGATCGCCCCCGGCATCCCGCACGAGGCGATCCCGGCGCAGGCGGAGGCCGAGTGGATCTCGGACGGCGGCGATGTGAAGGAGGCGGTGCTCTGGTTCGGCGAGGGCTTCGCGGCCGGTTCCTACCGCGCCACCGTGCTTCCCGCCCGCGCCACCCTGTGGTCCGGCACCCCGCTGCCCGCCCCGCCCGTCGGCCCGGTCGGCCGCTATCTGTACGAGCCGGACGGCGCCGTCATCCGCGCCCATCTGGTCGCCGACATCGTGGCGCGGTGCGACGGCCGACTGGTCGACGAGACCATCGCGTACGTCACGAGCGACCAGCCGTACGACTCCCCGTACACCGCCGGGTACGAGATCACCGACCGGATGCCGTTCAACATGAAGAAGCTCAAGGCCCTGCTGCGGGAGCGGAAGGTCGGCGTCCTGACGGTGAAGAAGCGCGGCTCGGCCGTCGAGCCGGAGGAGCTGCGCCGCAGGATGAAGCTCCAGGGGCCGAACGCCGCGACGGTCTTCCTCACCCGGGTGGCCGGAGCCCCGACGATGCTGATCGGTCACCCGCTGACCGGACCCGCCTGACCGGCGGGGCGGCCATCAGGCCAGGTCGGTCAGGTCCTCGGCGTACACCTGCGAGAGCGGCTGAGGACCCACGTACTGCTGGCAGTTGCACTGCCCCGACTCGAAGCGGACCGGCTTCTTGGAATCGTCCCAGGCGGTCGGCACCTCGACCCGCTCATGGCACTTGCCCTGCTTGTCGTGCTTGGCGAGATGGTGCGTGCAGCCGCAGACCGGCTCCGGCGGCTTGTGGGCCGCTTCGACGGCCAGCCGCTCCTGCTTGGCCGCCTCCAGCAGCTCCAGCTTGCGGGTGTGCCGGTTGCGCAGCGCGGTACGGACGTTGTCGACGGCCCATCCGAAGCCGCCCGTCCAGAAGATGATGAGCACCCACCAGTACCACTCCATGTGACACTCCTCCCCCTGCGTGACTCATGTATCCGGTCAGGATAGGTCCGGGGTCAGCGGTGCGCGCCGCCCCCGACGGAGAACACCGGCTCCGGAGCGGGCGCTCCGATCAGCACCCGCAGCACCCAACGCCGGTGGGCGAACGCCTTGGTGATGCCTATCAGTCCGACGATCCAGCCGGTCATCCCGAGTCCCATGACCAGGGCGACCAGGCCGTAGGCCCCCCGGCCCGCTTCGACGGTCGCCGGGACGGCGATGCACGCGTACAGCCCGAGTGCGCACAGCGCGAAGGACATCAGCAGCCAGACGAGGCTGACGCCCGGCATCCGCAGCCGCGCATCGCGCACCGGATCGCGCTCCAACTCGCCCCAGGCGCCGAGCAGTCGGCGGATGTGGTGGTCGCGGCGCAGACCGATGACGACGAAGGTGATCGCGGGCACCGTGCAGCAGGCACCCATGCCGACGAGAATCACACCGAGCACGGTGCTGAAGACGTCGTACGACTGCTCGAACGTGACGATCGCCGAGCCGACCAGCGACCAGCCCACCGCACAGAGCGCTCCCCACAGCCACAGCACCGCCAGCCGCCCCGGTGAGACATGCATCTTCACCAACTCCCCGAGCACCACGGCCCGGTCGGCGAGCAGCGCCTCACGGTCGGGCCAGGCACGTATCTCCACGGGCGGTGGGGGCGGCGGAAGTTGTGCAGGGCTGACCATGGCCCCGACCCTATCGACCGGGCCCCCTCTCCCTGCGAGGGGGCACAGTGCGTCGGGGCCGCCGCAGTGCCATGCTGGGAAGGGACACACGGAGGTTCGCGATGGGGTTCTATGTCGAGCGGATCGTGCCCCGGATCGCCGATGCCGTCGGCGGAATGAAGTCGGCCGAGCCGCTGCGGCGCCGGGTCTGCGAAGGCCTGTACGGCGAGATCATCGAGATCGGGTTCGGTTCCGGGCACAACGTTCCGTTCTATCCGGATGCCGTCACCGACGTGGCCGCGGTCGAGCCGTCCGATCTCGGCTGGAAGCTGGCCCGTGACCGTATCGACGCGGGGCGCGCCCCGGTACGGCGTGCCTGTCTGGACAGCCGGTATCTGCCGTTCGAGGACGACACCTTCGACGGCGCCCTGTCCACGTGGACGCTGTGCACCATCCCCGACGCCGATGCGGCGCTGCGCGAGGTGCGGCGGGTTCTCAAGCCCGGCGCGACCCTGCACTTCCTGGAGCACGGGCTGGCGCCGGAGGAGGACGAGAACGTACGCCGCTGGCAGCGCCGCCTCGATCCGCTGGAGCGGCGGCTCTTCGCCGGGTGCCGTCTGACCCGGCCGATCGCCGAGATGCTGACGGCCGCGGGGTTCACGATCGTCGACCTGGACGTGTTCTACGAGAAGGGCGCGCCGAGGCCGATGGGCGCCGACTCGATGGGCGTCGCCGCGCCCTGAGGGGGCCGGTGCCGGGGGCGGGGTTCAGGCGTTGCGCAGCGCCTCGATGTCCAGCTTCCTCATGCCGAGCATCGCCTTCGTCGCCCGCTCGGCCTTCGCCGGGTCCGGGTCGGACAGCGCCTCGCCCAGCCCCTGCGGAACGAGTTGCCAGGACAGGCCGTACCTGTCCTTGAGCCAGCCGCACTGCCCCTCTTCGCCTCCCTCGGTGAGCCTGGACCACAGGGTGTCCACCTCTTCCTGCGACGCGCAGTCCACGGACAGCGAGATCGCCTCGGTGAAGGGGAACTGCGGGCCGCCGTTGAGCGCGACGTACTCCTGGCCGGCCAGCCGGAAGCCGACGGTCATGACCTTGCCCGTCTCGCCGGGCGCCGCCTCGTTGTAGTACGTCGTGTTCAGCACCTTCGAGTCGCCGCCGAAGATGGAGATGTAGTGATTCGCGGCTTCCTCGGCCTGGTTGTCGAACCACAGGAAGGTTTTGATCTTCTGCATGGTCTGCTCCTGTCGGGTGGCGCGGAGTCGGATGGTGCCGAAGCCTGTGCGGGGTAGACCGGTCCGGCGCCCGGAACTCACCGGTCGGCGCGGCCCTGAAGTGCCGCGCGGTCCAGGAGCATCGCGCGTTCCCGCTCGTTCCGGGTCAGTCCGGCCGCCCTTACGAACTCCGCCCGCGCCTCGTCCGTACGGCCCGTCCTGACCAGCAGATCGCCGCGGACGCTGGGCAGCAGGTGGTAGTCCTTGAGCGCCGGGTCGTCGGCCAGCGCGTCGACCAGGGCGAGGCCGGCCGCCGGGCCCTGCGCCATCGAGACCGCCACGGCCCGGTTGAGCTCGACGACCGGGGACGGTGCGATCACGGCGAGGCGGCCGTAGAGGGCGGCGATGGTCGTCCAGTCCGTGTCCTCGTACGTCACCGCCCGGGCGTGGCACGCGGCGATCGCGGCCTGCACGGCGTACGGGCCGAGACCGGCGCCCTCCTCGGTCGCGGCCACGGCCCGCTCCAGGGCCGCGACGCCGCGCCGGATCAGCAGGTGGTCCCAGCGGGCCCGGTTCTGGTCGGCGAGCAGCACCGGCGCGCCGTCCGGCCCGGTCCTGGCGGCGGTGTGCGAGGCCTGGAGTTCCAGCAGCGCGACCAGGCCGTGGACCTCGGGCTCCTGCTCCATCAGGCCCGCGAGCACCCGGGCCAGCCGCAGCGCGTCCTCGCACAGCGCCGGGCGCAGCCAGTCATCGCCCGCGGTCGCCGCGTACCCCTCGTTGAAGATCAGGTAGATGACTTCGAGCACGGAATCGAGGCGGACGGCGCGCTCGGGTCCGTAGGGCACCTCGAAGGCGACGCCCTCTCGGCCCAGGGTCCGTTTCGCCCGGACGATGCGCTGGGCGACGGTCGGTTCGGGGGCCAGGAACGCGCGGGCGATCTCATCGGTGGTGAGTCCTCCGAGCAGGCGCAGGGTGAGGGCGATCCGGGCCGCGGTGGAGAGCACCGGATGGCAAGCGGTGAAGATCAGCCGGAGCAGGTCGTCGTCGATGTCGTCCGCTTCGGCGGGTTCGGGCGGCGGCACGTCCTCCAGGGCCCGCCCGGCCTCGGCCAGCTTGCGCGCGTACGTCTCCTTGCGGCGTACGAGATCGATCGCGCGGTGTCTGGCGGTGGCCATGAGCCAGGCGCCCGGCCGGTCCGGGACACCTGACTCCGGCCACTGTTCCAGCGCGGCCACCAGGGCGTCCTGCGCGAGTTCCTCGGCGATGCCCACGTCCCGCACGATGCGGGTGACACCTGCGATGATCCGCGCGGACTCAATCCTGAAGACCGCTTCGACCGCCGTCCTCGCGCTTGCTGCCGTCACGGTCACTCATCAGAGCAGCCGTGCCGGGAAGCGGCAAGCGCGACCGGTCAGAGGCCCGTGGCCTCGTCGATCTGGCGGACCTCGGAGGTGACGGTCCAGTTCGCCGGGTGGATCTGCAGGAACCGCTTGGTCCATTCCAGGGCCTCGGCCTTGTCCTTGGCCTGGAGGATGGCATAGCCGCCGACGACCTCCTTGGTCTCGGTGAAGGGACCGTCGGTGCAGCTGAGCTTGCCGCCGGACCAGGTGACCCTCGTGCCCTGGGCGGTCGGGGTGAGCCCGGCCGTCTCCAGCATGACCCCGGCCTTGGTGATCTCCTCGAACAGGGCGCCCATGCGCTTCTCGAACTCGGGGCCCGGGTTCTCGGAGGGGAGGTTCTGCTCATCGATACGGATCAGCGACATGAAGCGGGGCATGGTGACTCCTCGGTCGGAAGGGCGGGGTCTTTCCCCGCCTCTCACCCTTGCGTCGAACGGGAGACGGCCGGATCGACAGCTCCACCGGAATTCTTCTGAGAATCTCCCGGAGCGGCCACCGGAGCGGCCACCGGGGCGGCCACCGGAGCGGTCTGTTCCTGTGCCGGGAGCAGCACCAGGGCCACCAGCGCCGCCGCCGCGAGCAGCCCCGCGCAGACCCAGAACGCCGCTGCGTATCCCGCCGCCAGATCGGCCGGCCGGCCCCCGTCGCCGGTGACCTGGGCGGCGACGGTGACGAGGACCGCGAGCCCCAACGAGCCGCCGACCTGGCGGGCGCTGTTCAGCAGTCCGGAGGCCATTCCCGTCTCGTCGGATGCGACGTCGGTCGTAGCCGCGGTGCCGAGCGGTACGAAGCACATCCCGATACCGACGCTGCAGACCAGGGACGGGCCGAGGATCGAGTACAGGAAGCTGCCGTCCGCCTGCGCCGTCGCCGCGAACCCGGCGAGACCGACCGCGGCAAGACCACCGCCCACTGCCAACAGTCGCCGGGTGCCGAGCGCCGCGACCGTACGGGTGGCGACGAGCGAGCCCGCTACGACGCCCGCCGAGAACGGCAGGAACGCGGCACCGGCGGCGGTCGGCCCGTAACCGAGCACCTGCTGCATGTAGAGCGAGGCGAAGTAGAACGCGGCGAACTGCCCCGAGCTCAGCAGCAGGCAGAAGAGATTCGCGGTCAGGACCGGCCTCCCCTTCAGCAGACCGAGGCGCAGCAGCGGAGTCCCGGCCCGCAGCTCGACGGCGGCGAAAGCTGCCAGCAGGAGCACGGCGGCACCGAGTGTGCTCAGCGTCTGTGCCGACCCCCATGGGTGGCTCGATGTGCGTACGAGCCCGAGGACCAGCAGGGCTGTACCGGCGGTTGCCAGCAGCGCTCCGGCCACATCGAGCCGGGCGCCGGTCCGGGCGGGGCGGCTCTCCAGCCCGGAGCGTACGGATCCCACCAGCGCGAACACCACGATCGGCACATTCACCAGCATCACCGCACGCCAGCTCGCCGCATCGGTGAGCACCCCGCCGGCGAGCACGCCCACCGCTCCGCCCGCCGCACCCGCCATGCCCCACAGCCCCAGGGCACGGGAGCGGGCGGGCCCGGCCGGGAAGGCGATGGCGATCAGGGCGAAGGCGACCGGGGCGAGCGCGGCCGCACCGATCCCCTGGACCGCCCGTGCGGCGATCAGCCCACCGGGCGACCATGCGAGTCCCCCGGCCAGGCTCGCCACGCCGAAGAGCACCAGGCCCGCCGTCAGGACCCGGCTGCTGCCGATCAGATCGGCGAGACGCCCACCGAGCATCAACAGCCCGCCGAACGCCAGCGCATAGGCGTTCACCACCCAGAGGAGCCCCTCCGCGGTGAAGCCGAGATCGCGTCGCATGTCCGGCAGCGCGACGTTCACCACGGACATGTCCAACGCCACCATGAACTGCACGATGAGAGCCACCATCAGCAGCCAACGCACTTGCCTTGACTGGTCGTTCATGACTTCCCCTTCCCTCGCGGTCACTCGGTCGAGCCATTACTATACGCGTATAGAAATTAGTCGCCGCAAGGGAACGGGAGACAATGCCCGGGTGTCAGGGACAGAAAAGGCATCAGGAACAGCGAAGAAGCGGACGGCGGCGAAACGGTCCGTCGGACGGCCGCGCAGGCTCGACCCGGACGCGATGGTCGCCACCGCGCGCCGGATCATCGAGGAAGAGGGCCTGGACGCCCTGAGCATGCGACGGGTGGCGAAGGAGCTCGGCTCCACGCCGATGGCGCTGTACCACTATGTGCAGGACAAGGACGAGCTGCTGATGCTCACCCTGTCGGGCACCGCGGCCGCCTTCCCGCGCCCCGAACTGCCCGAGGAACCGCGCGAGCGGCTGCTCGCGGTGGCGGTGCACATGCACGGCATCCTGGCGCGGATCCCCTGGGTGCTGGACGTCCTGGCGCTGGGCGAGCTCACCGACAAGAACGCGCTGTGGATGGTCGAGGAGATCATCGACTCCGCGCTCGCCTGCGGCCTCTCCCCCGCCCAGGCGGTACGCGCGTACCGGACGATCTGGAGTTACGTCTACGGCGACCTGGTCTTCCGCAGGGCGGCCGAGCGCCGCGCGGAGAACCCGCCGGGCAGGCGGTACTTCCCCGAGATGATCACCGAGGAGGACGCGGCCGCGCTGCCCCGGCTGACGGAGGTCAGGGACCGATGGCGCGAGTACGCAGCCGACTACGAAGTGGCGGAGGAACTCGACGCGATCATCGAGGGGCTGATCAGCCGAGGGACCCGACGGCCCCCAGGGACTCGAAACGCCAGCGGTGCACCGGACGAGTGATCAACTCGGCGTCCGGTTCGGGGAGTTCGGGCAGCTCGTCGCCGTACGCCCCCTCCCACCAGGTGATGACCAGGACCCGGTCCTGCGGGGCGCGCAGCAGCTCGCGGCGCAGCGGCTCGCGGGCCAGCTCGGCCGACCGGGCGCGCGCCCACTCCAGGAGTTCGGAGCCCCTGCCGTCGGCGGCGCGGGCCTCCCACATCAGCGCAACGGTCGTACCGCTCATGAGTAGAGATTGCCCTTGCTGATCTCGTGCACATGGTCGTGGTCGTGCGCGTGGGCACCGGGGACGTGGGTGTCGGTCACCGGCAGCGAGGAGTCTGCGGACAGCTCCAGATCCGACGCCGGCCTGCCCCGGGCCACCATCTCCGCGCCCAGCGCCGCGACCATCGCCCCGTTGTCCGTGCACAGCCCCGGCCGCGGCACCCGCAGCCGGATGCCGGCCCGCTCGCACCGTTCCTCGGCCAGCGCCCGCAGCCGTGAGTTGGCCGCGACACCGCCGCCGATCATCAGATGGTCGACGCCCTCGTCCTTGCAGGCCCGGACGGCCTTTCGGGTGAGCACATCCACCACGGCCTCCTGGAAGGACGCGGCCACATCCCGTACCGGCACCTCTTCGCCCGCCGCACGCTTGGCCTCGATCCAGCGGGCCACCGAGGTCTTCAGACCGGAGAAGGAGAAGTCGTACGCGGGATCGCGCGAGCCGCTCAGACCGCGCGGGAACGCGATCGCCTTCGGGTCGCCCTCCTTCGCCAGCCGGTCGATGACCGGACCGCCGGGGAAGCCGAGGTCCAGCACCCGGGCGATCTTGTCGAAGGCCTCGCCCGCCGCGTCGTCGATGGTCGCGCCCAGCGGCCGTACGTCATTGGTGATGTCCGGCGCGAGCAGCAGCGAGGAGTGGCCGCCGCTGACCAGCAGCGCCATCGTCGGCTCGGGCAGCGGGCCGTGCTCCAGCTGGTCGACGCAGATGTGCGAGGCGAGGTGGTTGACCCCGTAGAGCGGCTTGTTCAGCGCGTACGCGTACGCCTTCGCCGCCGAGACGCCGACGAGCAGCGCGCCCGCGAGCCCGGGGCCCGCGGTGACGGAGATGCCGTCGAGGTCGCGGGCGCTGATCCCGGCCTCCTTCAGGGCGCGCTCGATGGTGGGGACCATCGCCTCCAGGTGCGCACGGGAGGCGATCTCGGGGACGACGCCGCCGTAGCGGGCGTGCGTGTCGACGCTGGACGCGACGGCGTCGGCGAGCAGCGTCGTACCGCGGACGATGCCGACGCCGGTCTCGTCGCAGGAGGTCTCGATGCCGAGTACGAGCGGTTCGTCAGCCATCAGTCAGTCTCTGTTCCCTGTGCGAGCTCTTGCACGTGATCGTGTTCGTGTACGTGGAGGCGCATGACGAGTGCGTCGATGTTGCCCGGCTGGTAGTACCCGCGTCGGAAGCCGATCGGTTCGAAGCCGAAGCGTTCGTACAGCTTCTGCGCCCGGGTGTTGTCGACGCGGACCTCGAGGAGCACTTCGGCGCACTCGAAGGCCGTGGCGTGCTTCAGCAGATCGGTGAGGAGTTCGGAGCCGAGGCCGCCGCCCCAGTGGTCGCGGGTGACACCGATCGTCTGTACGTCGGCGAGGTCACCGGCCGCGGAGAGCCCGGCGTAGCCGACGATCCGGCCGGTGACGGGGTCCTCGGCGACGACGTAGCGGCGGGTGGCCTGCGGGCCGCGGGAGTGCGCCAGCTCGGACCAGAACATGCCGGCCGACCAGGCGTCGTCCGGAAACAGCTCGTGTTCGAGCTCCAGCACCGGATCGATGTCCCACCAGCGCATCTCGCGCAGTACGGCAGTCGTGGTCGTCACTTCGGGGTGACCACCTTGTAGTTCTTCGGGACCTGGGCGTCGGGCCTGCGGAGGTAGAGCGGCTGCGGCGGCAGCAGTTCCGCGCCCGTGGCGAGACGCTCGGCGGCGAGGGCGGCCAGCGCACCGGCAAGGACGTGCTCGGGGCCCCGGGCGTCCGGGAACGCCTCGGGGTAGAGCACCGCGCCCGCCCCGACGACGGGAAGTCCGGCGAGCTGCTCGGCGATGTCGGCGGGCCGGTCGACAGCGGGCTCCGTGGCGCGCGTACGGAAGTCGTCGTACCTCGCCCAGTAGACCTCCTTGCGGCGGGCGTCCGTCGCGACGGCGAACGGGCCTTCCAGGCCGCCCTGCCCGGCGGCGTACGCGAGACCGTCCAGGGTGCACAGCCCGTGCACGGGTACGGAGAGCGCGGAGCCGAAGGTCGCGGCCGTGACCAGGCCGACCCGCAGCCCGGTGTACGGTCCGGGCCCGACGCCCACGACCACGTCCGTCACGGCGTCGAGTTTCACCCCGGCCTCGGCGAGGACCCGGTCGACGGCGGGCAGCAGCAGCTCCCCGTGCCTTCGGGCGTCGACCTGGCCGGACTCGGCGATGACGGAGGTCCCGTCGTGAAGGGCGACGGTGACGGCGGGGGTGGCGGTATCCACGGCGAGCAAGAGCACGCAAACAGCCTACGGCTCCTCCGACCGGGCACGGCGTCCCGTACGGCGTCCTGGTGCGACCGGCCCCGGCTGCTACCGTCACCGTGTACACGCGGGTACGACGTAAACGCTTGTACTACATACGGAAGCGAAAGGGGCGCGCACGGTGGCTAGGGGCAGCTCGGGAATCGTGGCCGGGCTCACTGCGGCGGCTCTCGCCGCGGTCGGTTTCCTGGCCTACCAGGCATCGGCGAACGCCCCCGACACCGTCGCCGCCCCCAAGCCGAAGGTTTCCAGCAGCGCCCCTGCCGTCGCCCATGACAAGCCGAAGGCCAAGAAACCTCCGGCCGCGCTCCCTGCCGTCTCCGGTTCCGGGAAGCGTGTGGTGTACGCCCTGGAGGACCGTCAGGTGTGGCTCGTCGACGAGGCCGGGGCTGTGACCAGGACCTTCGCGGTCATGCCGAGCGCGCTGAAGCCGCCGCCCGGGACGTACCGGGTGGGTACGCGCTCGGGGCCCGCCACCAGGGGCTCGGACGGCGTGATGATCGAGCACGTGGTGCGGTTCGCGATGGCGGACGGCGTGGCCGTGGGATTCAGCGCGGCGCTGGACGGCTCGATGGAGAGCCCTGATCCGTCGCTGAAGACGGGCGGCGTGCGGATGTCCCGGGCCGACGGGGATGCGATGTGGGCGTTCGCGACCGTGCTCACGAAGGTCGTCGTCCTCCCGTAGCCGGCAGGCCACGGTGTCCTCGGTCGCCGGACGGGCTCGAAATTCCACCCACACGGATTGCGTACCCCCTGCCGCGTGCCGCCCATCCCTTCAGCCCGCCCGGCGCTCCAGGGCGGACTCGGCGTGGTCGGCGCCGGAGGGCGGGACAACGGCCGGGGCCCGGTCGGTGGACGGCGGTGGCGGCGTCGAGACCGCCGTGGCCGCGGCGCAAGCCGCCAGCAGGTCTCTCATCGATGGCGGCGGCGGCACTTCACGTTCGGCGGGCGTCGTCATGGATGCCTCCTGAGGCTCCGATGGAAGGCGCGGTTAGGCAGACCTAACCCGCTCTCGCCATCCATGTGACCACGCCCGCCCCGCCCGGCGCAACAATTTGCCGACACGCCGTCGGAAAGCGCACCCGCGCTCAGGCCTCCAGCGTCCCTCGCGCCTCGCGCAGTGCCGCCCAGCGCGCCCCGATCCCCACCAGCGTCACCGAGCGCCGTTCATCGTCCGTGTCGCCGACCGCGCGGTGGATCAGCACCTGCAGCCGGTCCTCCGACAGCTCCTCGACCTTGCCGTCGCCCCATTCCACGACCACCACCGACTCCGGCAGCGACACATCGAGGTCCAGGTCCTCCATCTCGTCCAGCCCGCCGCCCAGGCGGTACGCGTCGACGTGGACCAGCGCGGGACCGCCGGTCAGCGACGGGTGGACGCGGGCGATCACGAAGGTGGGAGAGGTGACGGCTCCACGCACCCCGAGGCCCTCGCCGAGCCCCCGGGTGAGCGTCGTCTTTCCGGCGCCGAGCTCACCGGTGAGCATCACGAGGTCACCGGGGCGCAGTACACCCGCGATCCGGCGGCCGAGGGCCTGCATCTGTTCGGGGGACTCGACGGCGAGGCTCACGGTGACGGTGCCCGGCGCGGCGCCCTCGTCCACCTCAGCCGCCAGGCTGTTGTGCGGTGCTTCCATGCCCGCCAACGTTAGCCGCTGCCGGCACCGCCCCGACGCGTACCAGCAGGTCCGCCAGCCGGTCCGTCACCGTTTCCGGGTGTTCCAGCATCACCAGATGACCGGCGTCCGGGACGATGACCAGCTCCGCCTCCGGGAGATGGTCCGCGATGGCCTCGCTGTGCGAGCTGGGCGTCACCAGGTCCTTGTCGCCCGCCAGGATCAGCACCGGGAGGTCACGGAACGCGGGCAGGACGTGGCTCTTGTCGTGTTCGGTGAAGGCCGGGTAGAACTCGGCGACCACATCGATCGGGGTGGATTCGATGAGCCGCTCGGCGAACCGCTCGACCGCCGGGTCGACGTCCCGCGAACCGAACGAGTACCGCTTGATCAGCCCGGCGAAGAGATCGGCGGTCGCCCGCCGGCCCCGTTCCACCAGCTCGGCCTGGGAACCGAGCGCCCTGAGCACCCCCGGCAGCACCCGCCGCACGGCGTTCACGCCCGCGATCGGCAGCCCGAAACTGACCTCGCCGAGCTTTCCGCTCGATGTGCCGACGAAGGCGACGGCGGCGACCCGGTCCCGGATGAGCTGGGGGTACTGCTCGGCGAGCGCCATCATCGTCATGCCGCCCATCGAGTGCCCCACCAGCACCAGCCGGCCCTCCGGGGCGGCCGCGTCGATGACCGCCTTCAGATCACGGCCGAGCTGGTCGATACCGACCGTCACCCCGTCCGCCTGGGCCCTGCCCCGCTCGGAGCGGCCGTGGCTGCGCTGGTCCCAGTGGACGGTGCGGACCAGACCGCGCAGCGCCGCCCGCTGGAAGTGCCAGGAGTCCTGGCTGAGGCAGTAGCCGTGGCTGAAGACGACGGTGACGGGCGCGGGTGCCTTGCGGCCGAAGAGCCGGCGGCGGCGCGTTCCGGCCCCCGTGGCGGTAGCGGAGTCGCTGGTACCGCTCTCGCCGCCCCCGGCCCCCGTGCCGCCGTCCGGTTCGACCTCGTCGACCTCGTAGTACAGCTCGGTGCCGTCGTCGGCCGCGGCCCGGCCCGGCAGCCCGCGCAGCGAGCCGTACGGCCCCGAGGCGTCCAGCGCCAGCCTCGCCCTTCTGCGCATGCCACGGCCCACGGTCAGCCGCTCGACCGCGACACCGGCGGCCGCACCTGCCGCGATCACACCTATGGCGGCTCCAGCGATCCCTGCCCGGCGCCAGCCGACCGCCGTAGCGGCCGTCGTCACCGCGTCCCCCGCACCGATCTCGCTCACCGTGCCGCGCTCCTCGTCGGTCGTATCCGTCAGGTCAGGGCCGGTCTGTTCCGGTCGTGCTCAGATCGTGCCTGGTCAGGGGCGCTTGATCGGTCAGGACTCGGCCGGGGTTCCATTCAGATGGACGCGCGGCACACGGCTGCCGATCCGGGTGACGATCTCGTACGCGATCGTGTCGCAGGCCTGCGCCCAGTCCTCGGCGCTCGGCTCGCCCCGGTCCCCCGGGCCGAAGAGCACCGCCTCGCTGCCCACCTCGATCTCGTCCCCGTCGAGGTCGACGACGAACTGGTCCATGGCCACCCGGCCCGCGATCCGCCGCCGCACACCGCCGACCAGGACGGGCGCACGGCCGGAGGCATGGCGCGGAATGCCGTCCGCGTAGCCGACCGGCACCAGGCCCAGGGTGGTCTCGGCGGTGGTCGTGTAGTGGTGTCCGTAACTGACCCCGTGACCGGCCGGCACCTGCTTGACCAGGGCGACCGACGCGACGAGCGTCATGACGGGGCGCAGCCCGAAGTCGGCCGGGGTGCCCAGCTCGGGGCTGGGCGAGATGCCGTACATCGCGATCCCGGTCCGTACGAGATCGAAGTGCGCCTCGGGGATCGTCAGCGTCGCCGGGGAGTTGGCGATGTGGCGCACCTCGGGGTCGACGCCCTCCTTCTCCGCGTACGCGACCATGTCCCGGAACGCGTTCAGCTGGGCGGCGATGGAGGGGTGGCCGGGCTCGTCGGCGCAGGCGAAGTGGGACCAGAGGCCGGTGATCCTGACAGTGCCCGCGTCCTCGGCGGTGCGGGCGGCGGCGACCAGCTCCGGCCAGTCGGCGGGCTGGCAGCCGTTGCGCCCGAGGCCGGTGTCGGCCTTGAGCTGGACACGGGCCGGAATACCGGCTTCCGAGGCCGCGGCGACGACCTCGCGCAGAGCCCACATCCCGCTCACCGACACATCGATACCGGCCTCGATCGCCTCGCGCCAGGGGCCGCCCGGCGTCCACAGCCAGCACATCACCCGGCCGCCGAGCCCAGCCGCCCGCAGGGCGAGCGCCTCCTGCGGCGTCGCGGTGCCCAGCCAGGTCGCCCCGGCCTCCAGCGCGGCCCGGGCGCAGGGCACCGCCCCGTGCCCGTACGCATCGGACTTGACGACGGCCATGAGTTGCGCGCCGGCCGCCCGCGCGCGCAGTACACGCACGTTGGCGCGCAATGCGGCGAGGTCGATCTCGGCACGGGCTCTCAAGGACGCTGTCTCGTTCATCGCGCCCAGTCTCTCAGAGGCGTACGACAGGACCCTCGGGCGGCGGGTCGGGAAGGGCCCGCAGCCGGGGTCGCCCGCCGTGCCGGGTGTGTACACCTCAGTGGTGGCGCAGCTCGTGTTCCAGATGGTCGACGAGGACCGGGACATGGCTGTGCGGTACGTCCTTGACCGCCGTGACCAGCGTCACCGGGCCGCCCGCGCGGACCAGTTCCACCAGCTCCCCGACGGCCGCCGTGTGGGCGGGGTCGGCCAGCTCGGCGCGGTAGCGGTCGACGAAGTCGTCGTAGCGGGTGCCCGTGCGGTCCTCGTGGTACCAGGCGCGCAGCTCGTTCGACGGGGTGACGTCCTTGAGCCACTTGTCGATCCCGGCCCGGTCCTTCGCCACGCCGCGCGGCCAGAGCCGGTCGACGAGGACGCGGGTGCCGTCGCCGTCCTCCTGCGGGTCGTACACCCGGCGTACACGCACATCGCTGCTGTTGCCCACGATCGGCCCTCCTCTGTCGACCCCTGTCAGCCCGTGCCGGCGTCTGCCTGCGCCCAGGATCACTCAGGCCCGTACGTCCCGCCACGCCGCCGCGATCGCCTCCGCGACGTCCTGCGCGGCGACGGGAGCGCCGTTCGAGGCGTGGCGGGCGGCCAGGCCGTGCAGATACGCGCCGACGGACGCGGCGTCGCGCGGGGCGAGGCCCGCGGCCAGCAGGGAGCCGGTCAGGCCGGAGAGGACGTCGCCGCTGCCGGCCGTGGCCAGCCAGGAGGTGCCGGTCGAATTGACCCGTACGGGAGTGTCTGCGGTGTCGGTGGCGACCAGGGTCGTCGACCCCTTGAGCAGCACCGTGGCGCGGTAGCGGGCTGCCAGTTCCCGTACGGCGGCGAGCCGCCCCGCCTCGACCTCCTCGCGCGGGACGCCGAGCAGGGCCGCGGCCTCACCGGCGTGCGGGGTGAGGACGGTCGGCGCGGTGCGCGAGCGTACGGCGGTGGCGTCGAGCAGCCGCAGCCCGTCCGCGTCGACGAGCACCGGAACGTCCGCGGCCAGCACGCCACGGACCGCCTCGACGGCCTCCGTACCGTCACCGAGCCCGGGCCCGACGACCCATGCCTGCACCCGCCCGGCCTTCGACGGCGGCCCCGCGTGGACCAGCGTCTCCGGATGGCGCGCGATCACCGCTCCGGCGCCGGGACCGACGTACCGCACGGCTCCGGCACCGCCCCGCAGCGCCCCGGAGACGGCCAGCACCGCCGCCCCCGGGTACCGCGCCGACCCGGCGACGATGCCGACGACACCACGCCGGTACTTGTCGCTCTCGTTGCTGGGAGCCGGCAGGAGTGCGGCGATGTCCGCGTACTGCAGGGCCTCCAGGTCGGGTACGCCGGGCAGCTCGGACCCGAGCCCGATGTCGACGAGGTGCAGGGCACCCGCCAGGTCGGCGGCCGGGTCGATGAGCAGCCCCGGCTTGTGCGTACCGAAGGTGACGGTCGCGTCGGCACGCACGGCGTCGCCGAGCACCTCACCGGTGTCGGCCTCGACCCCGCTGGGCAGATCGACGGCGACGAAGGCCGCACCGGTCGCCTCGAAGGCCCGCACCAGCTCGGCGGCCTCCGCGCGCAGCCCGCCGCGCCCGCCGATGCCGGTGATCCCGTCCACGACGAGATCGATGTGCCCGCCCCAGGCGCTCGTCGCCGCGTCCCCCTCCGCCACGCGCCCGCCCGCCGCGAGCAGCGCCGCGAGCCCGCCCTCATGGGCGCGCCCCGGCGAGGTGAGCACAGCGCGCACGCCCGCGCCGCGGCGGGCCAGCCGGGCGCCCGCGTACAGCGCGTCGCCCCCGTTGTCGCCGCTGCCGACGAGCAGGACGACCCGGGACCCGTACACCCGGCCGCGCCGCCGCAGCACATCGGCGCAGGCCGCCGCGAGTCCCGCCGCGGCGCGCTGCATCAGGGCGCCCTCGGGCAGCTTGGCCATCAGGGCCCGCTCGGCGGCCCTTACGGTCTGAACGCTGTACGCAGTACGCATGTGCTCAACCCTCCGCGATCACCACGGCCGACGCCACCCCCGCGTCGTGGCTGAGCGACACATGCCAGTGCCGTACGCCCAGCTCGGCCGCGCGCGCGGCGACCGTGCCGATCACCCGCAGCCGGGGCTGCCCGCTGTCCTCGACGTACACCTCGGCGTCCGTCCAGAGCAGGCCGCTCGGTGCGCCGAGCGCCTTCGCGAGGGCCTCCTTCGCGGCGAACCGCGCGGCGAGCGAGGCGATACCGCGCCGCTCGCCGCTGGGCAGCAGCAACTCACTCTTCAGGAAGAGCCGGTCGGCCATCTGCGGCGTACGCTCCAGCGCCGCGTCGAACCGTTCGATCTCCGCCACATCGATCCCGACCCCGATGATCACGCCTGTTCCTTCACTGCTCGCTACTCCACGGTCACGGACTTCGCCAGATTGCGCGGCTGGTCCACGTCGTTGCCGCGGGCCGTCGCCAGTTCGCAGGCGAATACCTGAAGCGGCACGGTCGACACCAGCGGCTGAAGCAGCGTAGGCGTAACGGGAATCCGGATCAGATGGTCGGCGTACGGGACGACCGCCTCGTCTCCCTCCTCGGCGATGACGATGGTGCGGGCGCCGCGGGCCCGGATCTCCTGGATGTTCGACACGATCTTGTCGTGCAGCACCGACCGGCCGCGCGGTGAGGGCACGACCACGACGACCGGCAGATCGTCCTCGATGAGCGCGATCGGCCCGTGCTTGAGCTCACCGGCGGCGAAGCCCTCGGCGTGCATGTACGCGAGTTCCTTGAGCTTCAACGCGCCCTCCAGGGCTACGGGATAGCCGACATGGCGGCCCAGGAAGAGCACGGTGTCGTGGTCGGCGAGGGAGCGGGCGAGTGCGCGTACGGGTTCCATGGTCGCAAGGACCCGTTCGACCGCCCCGGAGATCTCGGAGAGCTGGCGGATGACGGTCCGGATCTCGTCGCCCCACTTCGTACCGCAGATCTGTCCGAGATACAGGGCGACCAGGTAGCAGGCGACGAGCTGGGTGAGAAACGCCTTGGTGGAGGCGACGGCGACTTCGGGCCCGGCGTGCGTGTAGAGCACGGCGTCGGACTCCCGCGGAATGGTGGAGCCGTTCGTGTTGCAGATGGCGAGGACCTTCGCGCCCTGTTCGCGGGCGTGCCGCAGGGCCATCAGGGTGTCCATCGTCTCGCCGGACTGGGAGATCGCGACGACGAGGGTGCGGTGGTCGAGGATCGGGTCGCGGTAGCGGAACTCGCTGGCCAGTTCGGTCTCGCAGGGAATCCTGGTCCAGTGCTCGATGGCGTACTTGGCGATCATCCCTGCGTGGAACGCGGTACCGCAGGCGACGATGACGACCTTGTCGACCTCCCGGAGCTCGCGGGGCGTGATCCGTACCTCGTCGAGATGGAGCCGGCCCGCGCCGTCGATCCGCCCGAGGAGCGTGTCGGCGACGGCCTTGGGCTGGTCCTCGATCTCCTTGAGCATGAAGGAGGCGTGACCGCCCTTCTCGGCTGCGGAGACGTCCCAGTCCACGTGGTACTTACGGACCTCGGCGGGCCGCCCGTCGAAGTCCGTGACCGTGACACCTTCCCGGCGCAGCTCCACCACCTGGTCCTGCCCCAGCTCGATCGCGGAGCGGGTGTGCGCGATGAACGCGGCCACGTCGGAGGCCAGGAACGACTCGTCCTCCCCCACCCCCACCACGAGCGGCGAGTTGCGCCGGGCCCCGACCACCGCGTCGGGCGCGTCCGCGTGCACGGCGACAAGGGTGAAGGCGCCCTCCAGCTGCCGGCAGACCTGCCGCATCGCCTCCGCCAGGTCCGCACAGGACGAGAACGCCTCGGCAAGGAGATGGGCGACGACCTCGGTGTCGGTCTCGGAGGCCAGATCGTGGCCCCGCTCGGCGAGTTCGGCGCGCAGGACGGCGAAGTTCTCGATGATCCCGTTGTGCACGACGGCGACGCGGCCCGCATTGTCGAGGTGCGGGTGGGCATTGGTGTCGGTGGGGGCCCCGTGAGTGGCCCAGCGGGTGTGCCCGATCCCGGTGGTCCCGGCCGGGAGCGGCGCCTCGGCCAGCGTCTTCTCCAGATTGACGAGCTTCCCGGCCTTCTTGGCGGCAGCCAGCCCGCCGTCCGCGAGGACGGCGATTCCCGCCGAGTCGTAGCCCCGGTATTCGAGGCGCTTGAGACCCGCGACGACGACGTCCTGCGCCGACTGCCCACCGACATATCCGACGATTCCGCACATACCGTTCCCTTCCTGGTCGCTCTCCCCTCTTCTTCGCATCGTCGCAGAAGGTGAACAAGGCGGCAGGGAACGCCGTCGGCACCACGTCGTCTCAGGCCAGCAGCAGCGGCATGTCCCAGTCCGAGGGGGAGCCCCCTGCGGAGTACGCGTCGAGGGCCAGGGCCAGGCCCGCCGCCCCGTCGAGGTACCCGGAGACGTCCGACCCGTACGGCACCTTCGTCATGGTGAAGCGGTAGCCGAAGGGCAGCTCCGGGTCGAAGGCGTCGACCAGCGGGGCCGCGATCCGGTCGCGGACCTCCTCGATCCGGCCGTCGCCGAAGTGCTCGTTGAGCCGCCCGAGCTGGTGCAGGGCCCCCGCCCAGCCGTGGCACAGCGCGTTGTCGTCGATGCCCCACCGGTCCGGGGTCAGCGTCAGCAGCCGCTCCACGGACGCCTTCGCCGTGCCGGTCCAGTCCGCGCGGTCCAGTGCCAGCCCGGCCAGTTGCAGCGCGCGGGAGACCGCGGGGGCGCCGTAGCACCAGGCGGGCCGTCCGGCGGGGGCGGCGAAGGCGCCGGGGCCCGCCAGCCACTCGGTGAGGCTCAGGTACGGGGGCCAGTACAGCCCGTGTTCGTCGCGCACCGCCCACCGGGTGAGCAGTTCGACGGACGACTCGATGGCCTCCCGCTGGTCCGGTACGCGAACCCCCTGCCGCCAGGCGAGCGACAGCAGCGCGAGCGGCCCGGCGACCCCGTGCGAGATCCCGAGGTTGAGGTGGCCGTCGGGCAGCTGGTCCTCCGAGCCGATCCGGGGCGCGTCCAGGGCCCACCACCGCGGCACCTTGTGGCCGCGGTGCTCCACCTCGCCCAGCGAGAGGCGGGTCAGGTAGGTGAGCGTGGTCTCCAGTTCCTCACCGCAGGTCTCGGCGCGGGCCAGCAGGTAGCGGCCCACCCCTGTCATCCCGCGCACCACCTCGTAGTGCCCGATGGTGGGCAGCGGGGAGTTCTCCGGGACGGCGGGCAGCGCGCTGCGGACCAGGTCCCGCTGGTATCCGTCGAGCCGCTGGAGCGCGGAGACGTAGCCACCCGTGGTGCGGTGGGCGATCAGGACGGCGAAGGCGAGGGCCCCCGGCCCCTTGAAGATGCCGCTCGGGGTGGTGTCCCCGAGGGCCGCGGCCGAGGTGGCGGCCGCGAGGTACCCGTGCGCGCGGGCGGTGCGGTCGGTGCCGGGACGGGTGGCGCCGCTGAAGGCGATGGCCAGTCCGGGGCTGCCGCTGCCGAGGGTCATCTCGGCCCAGATGGCCTCGGTCTCGCCGGTGTCGTTGGCCTCGGCCGGGATCCGGGTCGCGGCCACGGTGGCGGCGGGGTCGGCCAGCCGGTCGAGGATCTGCTCCGACACCTGTCCGGCGCGCTCGCGCAGTCCGGTTCGGTCGAGGGCGGTCATCGGGCGCTCCTGACGGCTGCGGCGGTGGAACGGGCCGCGTGTTCGCGGCGGGCGATACCGGTTCGGGCGGCTCCGCGCAGGACCGCGTAGGCACGGG
Source organism: Streptomyces sp. NPDC088246 (assembly GCF_044741025.1). Classification (NCBI taxonomy): domain Bacteria; kingdom Bacillati; phylum Actinomycetota; class Actinomycetes; order Kitasatosporales; family Streptomycetaceae; genus Streptomyces; species Streptomyces sp. NPDC088246. Next base: position 101,511 of record NZ_JBIURV010000012.1, on the reverse strand, counting down.
CCTCCGCCGCCTGGTCGATGCCGAACAGCCGGTTGTGCCGCATGTGCAGCAGCGACAGCACGGCCTCGTCGCGGTCGGCCTCCGAGGCGGCCAGCACCAGCTTTCCGTAGGCCGCCGGTTCGGGCGCGTTTGCCCACAGCTCCGCGAGCGCGGGGACACGGAGTTCGGCCGCGGCGCGGCGGGCGGTGTCGCCGGGGATGTCTCCGGGGCAGATCAGCCGGTCGGCCAGGGCGCGATGGCGCTGGTAGACCTCGTGGTCGGGGCCCTTGGTGAACATGTGGACCGCCCAGGCGCACCAGTCCCAGTCGCCGAGCGAGTCCAGCAGCACCGCGTGCCCGGCGGCCGCGAGGACGTCGTCGGGCACGGCCGCCGCACCGGCGCGGCGGGCCCGGAGCTGGACCAGCGCGGACTGACTGTCCGTCAGGAAAAGCCTCTCGACGGCCTCCTGTGCGGCGGGACCGAGGTAGCGGTCGGTCTCCGGGCGGTACACGTCCACCGTCATCCCCCGTACCGCGCCTGATTCGGCCAGGCGCCGCACGTGCCGGGCGACGGCGGGCAGGACCCGTCCGTTCAGTGCGGCCGGGTCGCCGTGGAGACGTAGCCGCAGATGCGGGTCGGGGTCGCGGTAGCGCAGGAAGAACCACCGGTCGATGTCCGCGTCGATGTCGGTCAGCAGCACGGGAAGGTGTTCGGCGAGCAGGGTGTCGTGGGCGGTCTGCTCGGCGTACAGCTTGACGGTCAGCCAGTCCTCGCCGGGCAGGTGGAACGCCGTGGGCGCGTACCGGAGCGGGGACTTGGCGAGCGCCGGTGCGGCCTCTCCCGGCGCGTCGGCCGCCGGGGTACGCGCGGCGCGGACGAGCGGGACGACGATCTCGGTGCTGTACCCGGAGTTCCAGCCGAGCCCGGCGCCGTCCGCGGTGAGGTCCTCGTACAGCTGGAACCGGGGTTCCCTGGCGGTCAGTTCGGCGCGCAGCAGCCCCTGGTCCCACGGCTCGCGCAGGTCGATCGGGAACATCTGGTCGTTGCGGGCGATCTGGATCCGGTCGGGTACCCGGCCCCGGCGGCGCCACTCGCGCAGCCCCTCCTCCCATACGGACGTGCTCCCCGAGCGTGCCGCATCCATCAGCCGGCGCCCCGCGAGCCAGCGGCGCGGCGAGGTCAGCACACGGCCGTAGCGGACGCGCGGGAGGTACGGGAGGACGTCGAGCCCCGCCCAGTCCCAGCCGGACCAGACCCGGGGCCGGGCCGCGGCGAGGTCGGAGAGGAAGCGGGCGACGGGCGGGGCCTGAGCGTCGAGGGCCAGCATGTGCGGGAAGACGGGGACGACCTGGCGGCCGGTCGGCCCGTGCAGCAGCCGCAGCCCGTCCTCGCCCACGGCGACGAGGAGGGTCCGCCAGTCCAGGCAGTGCGGGTCGCCGCGGTCGTCGGCGACGCCGACCGGTATGCGGTACGGCAGCAGCGGCGGCACCTGCACGATGTTCAGCGAGCGCGGGTCGGTCGGCATGAGGTCGACCTGGGCCACGAGCACGTCCTCGTCGGCGGGTCCGGGGGCGGGGCCCGCGGCCAGCTCGGCGAGTTCGTCGGTGAGACCGGCGACGGCGGCGAAGCGGCCCGCGGTCGCGCCGGCCGTCCAGGAGCCGATGTGCGGACTGCCCAGGAGCAGGAACTCGCCCCGGTCGATGGCCTCCTGGCTGTCGGCGAGGATCTGGAAGCAGAGTTCGAGGGTGCGCGGCGCGCGGCCCCCGGGGGTTTGCCCGACGGCCTTGGCCAGGCGCGCCACGTCGGCGTCGGTGAGTTCGATGTCGCCGCCGTCGAGGATGGCCTGCTGGGTGAGTTCGGCGATCGCGGCGCGGCGGGGGCGGTCGGCGTCCTCGCCGGGGCCGACGCGTGAGTGGGCGGGCGCGGGGGTGCCGTACTCGGGCGGCAGACCGAGGCCGCGGTGCGGGTCGACGAGGTCGGCGAGCGGGACGGCGGAGGCGGTTCCGTACCGCTCGATGAACCGGTCGCGGTAGTCCCGCAGGTACGCGAGCGTGGTCCACTGCGGGGTCATCGCCCAGATCGCGGCGGCGTAGCGGCGCACCTCCTCGCCGATCGTCTCCGGCAGCACGATGTCGGCGGGCATCCGCAGGTCCACATGGACGGGGGGCCGTCGGCCGCTGTCCGCGTCGTCGCCGTCCAGGGTGCGGACGGCCGCGAGCAGCGCGCGCCAGGAGTCCCGGCCCCGGCCGGGCGGGTCCGCCTCGTGGGTGGTGGCGGCGGCGCGGACGGCGCGCAGTCCTTCGGCGGCGCCCGGTACGACCCCGTCGACGGCGGCCTCGATGCGGTCGAGGAGTCCGGCGTCGATGCGGTACGGCGTGAGGGAGGTGAGCAGGAAGCCGTGCTGGACGAGACCCGCGAGAAGGCCGTCGATGCGGCCCTGCTCGACGGAGGGGAAGCGGGCGCTCAGGTCGTCGACGAGTTTCCCGTACGGGACGGGCCGCGCGGCGGCCTCGCGGACGACGGCGACCAGCGCGTTGTCCCGGACCGAGATCTCGCGCTCGCCGGTGTGCAGGGTGATCCGGCCGTCGCGCCGGACGCACAGGTCGTTCAGGACGACATCGGTCCGGCGGCGGACCTCGGGGACGGCGAGCCAGCCGAGCACCCGGCGGTGCAGCCAGAGGCCGTCGAGCCGGACCGACACCTCGCCGGGGCCGGTGAGCGCGGCCTTGGCGGCGGGGCCGAAGGCGGCCCGGCCGACGCCCGCGAACAGGCCGAAGGGGGTTGGCCGGCCGCCGGCGCGGCGCGCGTACCGGGTGAGGGTCCTGGCCGCACTGAGGGTCCGCTTCCGGCCGAGGGCGGCGGCGCCCTCGGCGGTGGCGAGGCGCTGGAGGCTGAGGGAGAGGCTGCCGCTGGCGACCTCGACGGCCTGGCGGAGCAGCGGGTCGTCGGCCAGGCGGCGGAGCCCCGGAACGGGGTCGTCGGGGTCGATGCGGGGTTCGGCGCGGTCGCGCGGCGCACTCGCCATCCGCACGAGCACCGGCTCGCGGACCTCGAAGAGGTCCAGGTCCGGTTCCAGGTCTGGTCGCACGTCGGCAGCCCCCCATGGTGCGGCGGTACGGGAATGCGATGCGGTGGTACGGCGAGGCGAAGCGGGCTGAGCCCGCTTCGCCTCGCCTCACTTCAGCCGGGTCCCGCGCCGGTCGAGCCGACGCGTGTGCTGCGTCAGCAGCAGATGGGACAACGGGTGCCGATCGCGTAGCTGCTCGGCGAGGAGTACGTACCGGCGCCGAACTCCTGGGTCTCGTCGGAGACCTCCGAGATGCGGAGGTCGAGGTCCAGGTCGGCGGAGACGTCGTTGGCGAGAATCATTTCGGTGCGCATGTGTACCCCCAAAGGGTCAGTGAAGCGAACAAATGATTGGAATACCCGAGTGCCTGTTCGGCTCTCTCGTGCTCACTTTTCACTGCGGCACCACTGATCGGGGAGCCCGTTTTCAGCCAACCGGAAGAACAACGAAACGGCCCCGTCCAGGCGACAAGAACGGGGCAGTACGGGCCCTCGTGCGCTCGGAACGACGGAATCCGCCCCCGTGGACAGAAGCTTCTCCTGCCGCCCGCGCCACGCGATCAACGCCCCGGGCGGAATTCGGCGCCCGAAATCACGGCGTGGCAGGGTCCCACCCGTCACCATCCGGCCGCTCCGCACGGCGCCCCGCTTATTCGGCGTGATGTAGCCCTTGCCGCCGCCACGCTTCACTGCATATCGGCAGGGCTCGAAAAGATTGCCGACGGATTCGGCGAACCCTGCCGTGTACGGGACACCCCCTGTGGTTCAGCGCTTGAGGAACTCCAGGAGGTCCTTGTTGAACCTCTCCTTGTAGCCCGGGACGACGGCGATGCCGTGGGGGCCGCCTTCGTACACCTTGAGGGTCGCGTCCTGGATGAGTTGGGCGGTCTTGCGGCCCGTGGCGTCGATGGGGACGATCTGGTCGTCGTCACCGTGCACGACGAGCGTGGGGATGTCGAACTTCTTCAGGTCCTCGTGGAAGTCCGTGGCCGCGAAGGCGTCGACGCAGGCGACGCCGCCCTCGATGGTCTCGGCCATGGCCATGGACCAGAAGGCGTCCTGGTTGCCCCGTGTGACCTTGTTGCCGTCGCGGTTGGCGCCGAAGAAGGCGACCGCGGTGTCCTTCCAGAACTGCGAACGCTCGGCGAGGATGCCGTTCTTGATGCCGTCGAAGACCGGCTGCGGTACGCCCTCGGGGTTGTCGGGGCCCTGGAGCATCAGCGGACAGATCGCCGAGAGCAGCACCGCGGACCTGATCCGGTCGGTGCCGTGGCGGCCGATGTAGCGGGCGAGTTCGCCGCCGCCCATCGAGTGCGCGACCAGCGTGACGTCCCGCAGGTCCAGTTGGGTGATCAGGTCGTTGAGGTCGTCCGCGAAGGTGTCGAAGTCGTAGCCGTCCCAGACCGGGGTGGAGCCGCCGTGACCGCGACGGTCGTGGGCGATGCCGCGGAACCCGTTGTCCGCGACCGCTTTGAGCTGGTCCTGCCAGGCGTCCCCGCTCAGGGGCCAGCCATGGATGAAGACGACGGGGCGGCCGCGGCCCCAGTCCTTGTAGAAGATGTCGACACCGTCACGTGTGGTCACCGTGGGCATGCGTGTTGTCCTCTCGGATGTACTGCCGGGCCCCCAGTCCAGAGTGCGGCCGGGCTCCCGAGCCGCAAATCGGAACGGTGGGGACCCGCCGGCCGCGCCCGTCGTTCCGGGCGCGGCACCACGCCGCCTCGGGCGGGGCCCATCTCGCTCAGCGGCCACGACGTCCGCACCGCGCCTTCAGGGGCTTGGGACAGCGAGCTCAGGCAGGGCCTGACCGCGAGCCGTAAAGTAGGAATGACACATACTTTGAACCACTCCTACTTCAGGGATGCTGATGGCCTTCACCGGACGCAGTCGCGAGTTGCGCATCCTCGGATCCTGGCTGGACAAGGTCAGGACCGCTACAGGCGGCAGCGCGGGGCAGGCGCTGGTGATCAAGGGGCGGCGACGGATCGGCAAGACCCGGCTGGCGCAGGAGTTCTGTGCACGGTCGGGACTGCCGTACGTGTTCTTCCAGGCGACCCGCGGCCAGCCCGCGCCACTGGCCCGGCGGGCACTGTTCGACGCGGTCGCCGGGGCGCACGGCATGAGGGAACACGGGGCCGCCCTGGGACAGGACGCCGCTCCCGAGGACTGGGTCCGGACGCTTGCCGCGGTGGCTGCGACACTGCCTGCGGACGAGCCGGTCATTCTCGTGCTGGACGAGGTCCCCTGGCTGGCCGAGGCCGATGCGGGATTCGATGCGGCACTCAAAACCGCCTGGGACATGCACTTGTCCGCGAAGCCCGTGCTCCTGCTGATCCTCGGCTCCGATCTCGCGATGATGGACCGGCTGACGTCGTACGAGCATCCCTTCTACGGGCGAGCGGGCCAGTACACCGTGGGTCCGCTCAACCCTGCGGACGTGCAGGATTCCACCGCACTCGATGCCGCGGGCGCGCTGGACGCGTACCTGGTCACCGGAGGTTTCCCCGAGGTCGTGACCGACTGGCGGACCGGTGAGTCGGTGGCCGACTATCTGGCACGTCAGGTGGAGGACCCTTCATCGGTGCTGCTGACGACGGGCGAGCGTTCCCTCGCGGCGGAGTTTCCCGCACGGTTGCAGGCCGGCAGGGTGCTGCGTGCGATCGGTTCCGGTGAGCGGACCTTCTCCGGTATCGCCGCAAGTACGGGAGGAGTCGATGGACGTCCACTGGCGCACGGCACGCTCGCCCCGATACTGACCGAACTCATCGAAGCGAAGAAGATCGTGGCCGCGGAGCTTCCGTTGTCCATCCGGGCCGCCCCGAAACTCAAGCGCTACCGGATCGCCGACACCTACCTGCGCTTCTGGCTGGCGCATCTGGAGAACGCCGTTGCGCAGGCGGAGAGAGGCAGAGGGGACGTATCGGCTGCACGAATTCAGCGGTCGTGGCCGTCCTGGCGAGGCCGTGCGGTGGAGCCGGTGATCAGGGAGGCACTGGCCCGCAGAGTGCCGGACGGTCTGTTCCCCGAGGCGACCGAGGTGGGCGGTTGGTGGAACCGCCAGAACAACCCTGAGATCGACCTCATCGGCGCGGACGCACAGCCTGTGGCGCGTCGCCTCTTCTTCGCCGGATCGGTGAAGTGGCGTGACGAGACACCCTTTGGTGTACGGGATCTTACGGAGCTCGCATCAGCGGTACAGCAGGTGCCGGGCGCGGAAGGCGCGGCCCTGATCGCGGTCAGCCGCCGGCCGCCGACAGGTGCGGCAGCGGAGGGGCTGGCCGCCCACTGGGGTCCCGAAGACGTGCTCGCGGCGTGGCGGTGACGGCAGTCAAGTCAGAGGCTCTGTCGGCACCGTGACCGCCCCGCCCCCAGGACGACCGGGAGCGGGGCGGGCGCTGGTGGGCGCGGTGGTCAGTTGCCGGAGGCGTACGTGACGAACTCAGCCCAGGCGCGCGGCGCAAAGCCGAGGTGCGGGCCGGGGATGTTCTTGGAGTCGCGTACATGGATCGCGCTCGCGACTGCCGCCACCTCGACCCACTCAGGGCCGTCGTTGGTGCTGTAGCTGCTCTTGAACCAGGTCAGTTCGGTGTCCATACGTCTCCCCGGTGGGTCAGCTTCCCGACGCGTACGTCACGAAGTCTTCCCACGCCGAGGGCGCGAAACCGAGCTGGGGACCGCCCGGCAGGTTCTTGGAGTCGCGTACGTGGATCGTGCTCGCGGTCTCCGCCACCTCGACGCAGGAGGGGCCATCGTTGGTGCTGTAGCTACTCTTGAACCACGTCAGCCCGGGCAGCTCCCCGGCCGAGGGCTTGGCACTCATGTCTCTCCCAGCAGTTTCGTGATGAAGATCCGCGACAACCGAGGCGTGAGCGCCTGGGATCGGACCAGGCCGTACCGCATCTCAAGGATCTGGACTTCCTTCGGATCAGCGATCAGTCGGCTGGTGAGCTGAACCTCGTTGAGCCCCACAGCCGTTCCATCACTCAGCTTAAGCACCCGGTGCGAGCCGGCCAGCCCTGCATGCTCCTCCGTATCCGTCGGCATGACCTGGATCTCGACATGCCTCAACGCACTCAGCTCCAGCAGGTGTTCGAGCTGCCTGCGCAACACCATTTTGCCTCCGGTCGGCCGCCTCAGCGTCGCCTCTTCCTGGACGAACGTCAGCAGCGGGGCAGGGCGTCGCTCGAACACCGACTGGCGAGCCATGCGCCCGGCAACCAGGCGATCCATCTGGTCCTCGGTGTACAGGGGACGCCGCTCCCTGTACAAAGCGCGGGCGTACTCCTCCGTCTGTAGGAGGCCGTCCACGACATCGCCGGCGTACGCGCCCATCTCGACCGCCCCCGACTCCAACTTCGCTACGTCACGGACCTTCTTCGGGTACCGCGCCTCCGCCACGTCCTTCTTCATCGCGGCGAGCTTGCCGCCCGCACCCAGGACTTCGTCCGCCTTGTCGAGGAACTCCGGCTTGGGGATGCGCTTCCCGGCCTCCACCTTGTAGACCTGGTTCTCCCCGTAGCCGATCGCCCTGCCCAGTTCTGCCGCACGCAGGCCGGCCGCCTCACGCCACAACCGGATCTGCCGGCCGACCGCCGCGATCACCGCGCCCGAGTCGTCCTCGACGTCGAACTCCCAGTCAGGGCCGTCCGCCGTGTTGTCTCCGTTGTCCCGGTCGTCCTCGCTCGCCATACGACACCCGCCTCCACCCGTGCCCGCACCGTTTCGCGTTGGACGCCGTACCGGATGGACAGACCCGTACAACCGCTGGACAGTCACTGTCCGTACGCACGTCATTGCTGTTCAGAGTAGGCATCTCCGGCCACGCTGAGTGACGTGAACCGAGAAATCACCCAACCGCGTGCCCGCAGCGGCCAGTTCGCCGTGCAGCTCTCCGCCACCCGTCGAGGTGCCCGACTCGCCAGGCTCCTCGCGACCGAGCAACTCCGTTCCTGGGGGCTGCCGCTGGAGGACGCCGGACATGTCATCGCCGAACTGGCGTCCAACGCCGCGCTGCACGGGTACGTGCCGGGGCGGGACTTCCACATCATGCTGACCGTCACCGGGGACACGCTCCGTATCGAGGTCGCCGATGCTCGCGGGGACGTGCTGCCCCGAGTACCGGAGCGGAACGACGACTCCGAGGCGGGTCGCGGGCTGTTGCTCGTCGAGGCGATCGCCATCCGGTGGGGCGTGCAGGTCGGCCCCTTCCCGCGCAAAACCGTCTGGGCGGAGGTGGCCCTCACCGGATCGTGACAGTCGCGACCCGGTCTGCCACGTCCCGGTGGACCGCGACCCGGCGGGCCCCGACGTAAAAGGCTTTTAAGGCTTTGGAGAGAAGAAACTTCCCAACCCAACCCAACCCCCGGTCTCACGCAGGGGCACACGCAGAAGCCCGTCACTCACACGAGTGAGGATCACCAACTCGACTGGATTTCTGATCGGTTGGCAGGCATATGCTCGCCCTCACAACCACAGACATGCGTCGGCCCCCGGCCGGGACTCGCAATCCCGATCGAGGGCCTGACCACCGAGGAAGAAGAGCCTTCCCGATGGATACCCAGCAGGTTAGCGCGCCCTTGCGCGCCCCGTCTCCCGTTCCCGGGGACGCCACGCCCTCGTCCGGCGTCATGCACATCAACTCCCGCCACACCAGCCACTTCACCGTGGTCGGCAACCACCTCGCCCAGCACCGTGAGCTCTCCCTCCTCGCGATCGGCCTCGCCACCCATATCCAGTCGCTCCCCGCCGGGACGAAGGTCGGGATCAAACCTCTCACCGAACGCTTCCCGGACAGCGAAGCCCGCATCGCCGCCGCACTACGCGAACTGGAAACCCACGGCTACCTGCGCCGCACCCGCGAACGCCTTCCCAACGGCCGCGTCATCACCCGCACCTGCTCCTACAACCAGCCGGGCTCCACCAACGCCCGCCCCGTCACCGCACCCAAACGACGCCCCAAGCCCAGCCACCCAGCCCCGGCCCCGGCCCCGGCCCCGGTGGCCCCAGCCCCCGTACCCCCGCCACCCGAGCAGCCGCCCCACGTCCCCGCCCGCACCGCACCCAAACCCCCACTCCCGCCACTCCCTCAACCCGACAACCCCCTCCCCCAACGCCACCACGCCGCCATCACCCTCCTCACCGACCTCCACCACAACACACCCCAGCTCACCCTCACCGAACGCGACATCCACGACCTCGCCCCCGCCGTAGCCACCTGGTTCGAACGAGGCGCCACACCCACCACCATCCGCCACACCCTCACCAACGACCTCCCCCACCCCCTCAGACACCCCGCCAAACTCCTCCGGCACCGCCTCACCCACCTCCTCCCACCCCCAACCACCCCCACCCACCAACCCACCCCACTCCAGAACTGCGACCACTGCGACCGCGCCTTCCGCTCACCCACCCCCGGCAACTGCCACGACTGCGAGAGCGGGCTGTCGCTCACGGGGTAGCCACGGGGTAGCCATGGAGTAGCCATGGGCGGCCCGGTCCCGGCCCACGGAAGTCGGTGTCTCGCTGTCAGTACGGGCTGCTAACCTGCGTTTTCTTCGCGTGCACCCCACGCACACGCGTTCGCCCGACCGCTTTCTTTCCGTCCCACCTGCGTGCCCACGCGCGCTCGGAACACCGAGCCCGTACGGCAGCCGGTCGCGTCCGCTCCGAGGATTGTCTTGCCTCCCACCGCTCCCCCGATACGCGCGGAGTTCGACCCGTGCGTCAACATCCCCTCGCTCGCCGATCTCCGGGCAGCCGTACGCAACGACGACTGGACGTCCACCGAGGCGTTCTTCGACTTCCTCGACCACGAGGACGACCGGGCGATCGCCTCAGGCATCTTCTACGACCTCAGCTCCTCCGAGCGCTTCCTGGAGCGAGCCGTCGCCGAGCACCCCGGTTCCGCCCTCGCCCGGACGCTGCTGGCCATTCGGTACATCGGCGTCGGCTGGGACATCCGCAGCTCCTACCGCGCCGAACACGTCTCGCGCGACCAGTTCCGGCAGTTCCACGAGTGGCTGCGGCGCGCGGAGAAGCTGCTCATCGACGTGTGCGCCGAGCACCCCACGTATGCGCTGGCCTGGACAACCCGGCTGAACAGCGCACGAGGGCTCGAACTCGGACAGAGCGAGGCTCGGCGTCGGTACGACCGGCTGGCCGAGCACCACCCGCACCACATCCACGGGCAGACCCTGCTGCTCCAGCAGCTGTGCCCCAAGTGGGGCGGCAGCTGGGAGGAGGCGCAGGGGTTCGCGCGCGCCTGCCTGGAGTCGGCGCCCCCGGGCAGCCACGCGGGCCGGCTCATCGCCGAGCTGCACCTGGAGCGCTGGCTGGACAGCGCCGAGAACGGCCACAACGACTACCTGCGCTCGACCGAGGTCCGGGACGACATCCTGGCCGCCGCAGCCCTCTCCGTACAGCACCCCGACTACCGGCCCGGCTTCCACTGGATAGGCGACCACAACGACTTCGCCGGGGCGCTGAGCCTGGGCGGCCACCACCGCGAAGCCGCGCCGTTCTTCCGCACCCTCGGCGACAAGGCCACCACAACGCCCTGGGGCTACACCGGTGACAAAGAGGTTCAATTCCTCAAGCACCGCAAGACCGCACTGTCGAAGGGCTGAGCCGATGTCCCAGGAAATCTCCGCGCACAGACCCGGCACGGCCCCCGACCCGCACATTCGTGAGACCGAGGTCGACGGCATCCGTACGGTGCTCGCCGCGGCCCCCGGCCCGGTCACCGCGGGCCTCTTCTTCCGCGTCGGAGTCGCCGACGAGACCCTCGCCACCTCCGGCATCACGCACCTCGTCGAACACCTCGCTCTGCACCGCCACGGTGTGTCCGACCTGCACTACAACGGCGCCACCGCCGCCACGTACACGCTCTTCCACGTCACCGGCACCCCTGCGGAGGTCACCACCTACCTCAACGGTGTCTGCGCGGCCCTGCGGGATCTGCCGGTGGAGCGGCTGGAGACCGAGCGCGAGATCCTGCGCACCGAGGCGGCGGGCCGCAGCGCCGGCCCCAACCACCAGCTGCCGCTGTGGCGTTACGGTGCCCAGGGCTACGGGCTCAGCAGCTACAGCGAACTCGGCACCTGGCATCTGACGGCCGAGGCCGTACGCGACTGGGCGCGTACCCGCTTCACCCGTGACAACGCCGTCCTGTGGATCACCGCCGACACCGTGCCGGAGGGCCTCGACCTCGCCCTCCCGGCAGGCGTGCCGCAGCCGCTGCCCGCCCCGACATCGGCGCTCCCCGTCACGCCCGCGTACATCACGGGCGACAGCGGCGGCGTCGTTCTGGACGGCATCGTCCGGCGCTCGACAGCGGCGTCGCTCTTCACCGAGGTGCTCAGCCGCGCGCTCTTCACGGACCTGCGCCAGAAGGGCGGTTACTCGTACACCGCCGACGCCGGGTACAGCCCCCGCGACAACGGCTTCGCGACCATCACCGCCTTCGCCGACGCGCTCCCGAAGAAGCACGGCGCGGTGGTCGGCGGCTTCGTCGACGCACTGGCCCGCCTGCGGTCCGGCAGCATCGAGCAGTCCGAACTCGACTCGGCCCGCGCCAAGTTCCTCAAGCAGTACGACGCCCCGGACGTCGGCGCGTCCCGGCTGCCCTCGTACGCCCTGAACCTGTTGACCGGGCATCGCAACCTCACCCCCGACGAGCACCTGGCCGAAATCGCCGCCGTCACCCTCGACGACCTGCGCGAGGTCGCCCGCGAGCTGCACTCCACGGCACTGCTCCAGGTCCCCGGCCGGGGCGCCGACTGGGCCGGTTTCACCGAGGCCCCCCAATGGTCCAGCTGGACCAGGACGAGCGCGGGCAGCCGGCACAGCTCGCTGGAGGACGACTCCGTCCTGCTGACGGTGTCCCCCGAAGCCGTGTCCCTGGCCACCGCCTCCGGCACGGTCGTCGTCCGGTACGACGCGTGCGCGGCCCTGCTCGTCCACCCGGACGGCGGCCGCCACCTCACGGGCCTCGATGGCTTCCAGATCCGCGTCGAGCCCACGCTCCACAAGGGCCTCACACCGGACCGCCTGGCCCTGATCGACGCGGGCGTACCGCCCTCGGCAGTGATCCGCATGCCGCCCCGCGACCCGGACCGCATCCCCCGCCCCCAACGGCAGGGCGAACGCCCGGGCGGCAGACCCCGGTCCAAGGGCGCACGGCTGGCCCGGACGGTCCTCATCTGGCTGTCCGGCATCACGACAACGATCTGGGGCCTGATCGCCACGGTGGCCATGCTCATGGAGCTGGAGGAACCGAACCCGGACGCGGTCACGATCATCCTGATCTGGCTGCTGATCGTCCCGCCGCTGGTCCTGCTCATCGCCCTGCGCAGGGGCCGCGGCAAGCGGGACGTCTGACCCCGCGGCTCGCACGGCGGTTCTCCCGGCACACCCCGTGGTGGGGTGTGCCGGGAGAACCGCCTGCGGTGCCGCCGGCCCGCGACCGGTCGACACCGGCATGGCACCGGACCGCCGCACCGGAGTCCTCGCGCCAAGGCGCTCCAAAATCCTGTGAACCTTTCCGCGCCCTGCGGGCAACAAGGGGTGACACGCTCACCCGCCGAGCCCCCAGGAGCCGATGTGACCGGACCACCAGCCAGCCCCGACGACGATGCCGAGGTCGTCGCGCAGTCGCTGGAGCATCCCGAGATCTTCGCCGGGCTCTACGACCGCCACGCCCCGGACATCCACCGCTATGCCGCCCGCCGCCTCGGGGAGGGCGCGGCGGACGACATCACGGCGGAGACCTTTCTCATCGCCTTCCGCTCCCGGCGCCGATACGACCGCACGCATCGCAACGCCCGCCCCTGGCTGTACGGCATCGCCGCGAACCTCATCGGCAAGCAGCGACGCAGCGAGGAGAGGGGACTGCGGGCCCTGGCCCGTACCGGCCATGACCCGGTGGCCGCGTCCTGGAGCGACCGTTCCGACGACCGGATCGCCGCGCAGGCGCCGCTGGCCGGGGCGCTCGCCTCGCTCTCGCCCGGCGACCGCCATGTGCTGCTGCTCGTCGCCTGGGCCGACCTCGGGTACCAGGAGGTCGCCGAGGCGCTGGGCATCCCGCTCGGTGCGGACACCGGCCCCACCGACAGCGGCAGGTACCAGCGGGTGCATCATGTCGCTGCCGGATGTCAGCCCACCGGCCCAGCAGCCAGGCCCCACGTGACCGACCCCACCCCCCACTGCGTCAGAACTCCCGCAACAATGAACACGTGATCACTTCGCCGCCACGGAGCACCCACCGACGCACCGAGCACGCGTCGACGCCGTACGTCGACCTGTCCCGCGCCGAGTGGAGCGCCCTGCGCGACAAGACTCCGCTGCCGCTGACCGCCGACGAGGTGGAGCAGCTGCGCGGGCTCGGCGACGTCATCGACCTCGACGAGGTACGGGACGTCTACCTGCCGCTCTCCCGGCTCCTCAACCTCTATGTCCAGGCCACCTCGGGCCTGCGCGGCGCCCTGAACACCTTCCTCGGGGACGCGGGCAACGGGCACGGTGCGCAGCGGGGCACCCCGTTCGTCATAGGGGTCGCGGGCAGTGTCGCGGTGGGCAAGTCCACCAGCGCCCGTATCCTCCAGGCGCTGCTGGCCCGCTGGCCCGAGCATCCCCGGGTGGAGCTCGTCACCACGGACGGGTTCCTGCTGCCGATGAAGGAACTCCGGTCGCGCGGGCTGATGTCGCGCAAGGGGTTCCCCGAGTCGTACGACCGGCGTGCCCTGACCCGTTTCGTCGCCGACATCAAGGCCGGCAAGGACGAGGTGACGGCGCCCGTCTACTCGCATCTGATCTACGACATCGTGCCGGGCGAGCGGCTCACCGTACGCCGCCCCGACATCCTGATCGTCGAGGGGCTCAACGTGCTTCAGCCCGCGCTGCCCGGAAAGGACGGGCGGACCAGGGTCGGGCTCGCCGACTACTTCGACTTCAGTGTGTACGTGGACGCGCGGACCGAGGACATCGAGACCTGGTATCTCAACCGGTTCCGGAAACTGCGCGAGACGGCGTTCCAGAACCCGTTCTCCTACTTCCGCAAGTACACCCAGGTCTCCGAGGAGGAGGCCATGGAGTACGCGGCGACGATGTGGCGGACCATCAACAAGCCCAACCTGGTGGAGAATGTCGCGCCCACCCGGGGCCGTGCCACTCTGGTGCTGCGCAAGGGGCCGGACCACAAGGTCCAGCGGCTGTCCCTGCGCAAACTCTGATTCTCCGAGCCTCCTGGGAGTGGCCGCGTGCTGCATCTGCGCCTGATCGTCCCCGCCGACCGTACGGACGAGGTGGTGCACCTGCTGGAGAGCACCGTCGGTACGACGCATCTCGTGGTGATGTCCGGGGTCGCCCGTGACCCGGCGGGCGACATGGTGCTGTGCGATGTGGCCCGCGAGGCGGGCGACGAGCTGATCAGCGCGCTGCGCGGGCTCGGTATCGACAAGTCCGGTTCGATCACCGTCGAGAACATGGACCTGACGCTCTCCGCGCACGCCGACAAGGCCGAGGAGGAGGCGCCGGGCGAGGGCGCGGACGCGGTGCTGTGGGAGGAGCTGACGGAGGCGACCCACGAGGAGTCGACGTTCAGCGTCACCTATGTGGCGTTCCTCGCGGTCGCGACGATGCTCGCCGCCTGCGGTGTGATGCTCGACAACGCGATCCTGATCGTGGGCGCGATGGCGGTCGGTCCCGAGTTCGGGCCGCTTGCCGGGATCTCCACGGCCCTGGTGCAGCGCGCTCCGCGACTGGTGTGGCGGTCGCTGGTGGCGCTGATCGGCGGCTTCGCCGTCGCGATGATAATGACCGCCGGGTTCGCCTGGCTGATGGAGGCCTTCGGGCTGTTCAACCGCTCGATGATCGAGGCGGCCCGGCCCAACACGGCGTTCATCTGGAAGCCGGACGCGATGTCGTTCGTGGTGGCGTTCCTGGCCGGGATCGCCGGGACGCTGTCGCTCACCTCGGCGAAGTCCGGTGCGCTGATCGGCGTCGCCATCTCGGTGACCACCGTGCCGGCCGCGGCCAATGCGGCGGTGGCATTCAGCTACAGCGACTACAGCCAGATGTCGGGCTCCACGGCCCAGCTGCTGGCGAACCTCGGCGGGATCGTGGTCGCCGGGACACTGACGCTGCTGGTCCAGAAGACCCTGTGGGCGGCGCACCGCCGCCGGACGGGCTCCATTGCGAGCCCGTCCGGCGAATAGCGAGCGGCGCGGCCGACACAACCGGACCCGTCCGGTCCGGCGAACGGCCCCGCCGAGCCGGGACCTGCCGGCTGCGGGCCCAGCCGACCACAGGCCGGCCAGGCCCGGAGAGGTCCTAACCGAGTGCGGACTTCACCACATCGGCCAGCCGCTCGGCGACCGCCCGTGCCTGGTCGATGTCGGCCGCCTCGACCATCACCCGTACCAGCGGCTCCGTGCCCGACTGGCGCAGCAGTACGCGCCCGGCGGAGCCCAGCTCGCGCTCGGCCTCGGCAACCGCCGCGGCCAGCTCCGGGGAGGTTTCGACCCGGGACTTGTCGACGTCGGGGACGTTGATCAGCAGCTGGGGCAGCCGCTGCATGACCCCGGCCAGCTCGGCGAGCGTACGGCCGGTGGCCGCGACCCGGGCCGCCAGCATCAGGCCGGTCAGCGTGCCGTCGCCGGTCGTGGCGTGGTCCAGGACGATGACATGACCGGACTGCTCGCCGCCCAGCGCGTAGCCCTCGGCCTTCATCGACTCCAGTACGTAACGGTCGCCGACGGCGGTCTGGACGAGCTGGATGCCCTCCCGCTCCATCGCGATCTTGAAGCCGAGGTTGGACATGACCGTGCCGACCACGGTGTCCTTGCGCAGCTGCCCGGCCTCGCGCATGGCGAGGGCGAGCACGGCCAGGATCTGGTCGCCGTCGACTTCCGCGCCCGTGGCGTCCACGGCCAGGCAGCGGTCGGCGTCGCCGTCGTGCGCGATGCCGAGGTCGGCGCCGTGCTCGACGACTGCGGCCTTCAGCAGATCCAGGTGGGTGGAGCCGCAGCCGTCGTTGATGTTCAGACCGTCCGGCTCGGCACCGAGCGTGATCACCTCGGCGCCGGCCCGTGCGAAGGCCTCGGGCGAGACCCGGGAGGCCGCGCCGTGTGCCTCGTCGAGGACGACCTTCAGCCCGTCGAGCCGGTTCGGGAGGACGGCGATGAGATGGGCGACGTACCGGTCGAAGCCCTCGGCGTAGTCGGTGACCCGGCCCACCCCGGCGCCCGTCGGACGCGCCCAGGGCTCACCGGTGCGGTGCTGCTCGTAGACCGTCTCGATCCGGTCCTCCAGCTCGTCGGCGAGCTTGTGACCGCCACGGGCGAAGAACTTGACACCGTTGTCCGGCATGGCGTTGTGGCTGGCGGAGAGCATCACACCGAGGTCGGCGCCCAGCGCGCCGGTGAGGTACGCCACCGCAGGGGTGGGCAGCACACCGACCCGCAGGACGTCCACGCCCGCACTGGCGAGGCCTGCCACGACGGCGGCCTCCAGGAACTCTCCGGACGCACGTGGGTCGCGTCCCACCACGGCTGTCGGCCGATGCCCCTCAAAGGTGCCCGCCTCGGCAAGCACATGCGCCGCAGCGACCGAGAGACCGAGCGCCAGCTCAGCCGTCAGATCCGCATTGGCGACACCGCGCACACCGTCCGTGCCGAAGAGTCGTCCCACTGGTGTCCTCCGAAGATGCTCCGAAACCGCAAACCAAACCAAAGCAAACCGACGCAACGCAGCAACACGATGCGGCGCGTCCGTCGCCGGGCAGCGCAACACAACGCTGCGTATGCAAGCGTATGAACGTCTTATGCCGTTATACGCCCGGGGGTGCCGATAGACGAACGCCCCGGCAAGCACAAGGTGTGCCGCCGGGGCGAACGTGTAAAGCAAATGAGCAGGCGGTTTAGCGCTTGCTGTACTGCGGGGCCTTACGGGCCTTCTTGAGACCGGCCTTCTTGCGCTCGACCGCACGGTCGTCGCGGGAGAGGAAGCCGGCCTTCTTCAGCGGGGCGCGGTTGTTGTCCACGTCCGCCTCGTTCAGCGCACGGGCCACACCGAGGCGCAGGGCGCCGGCCTGACCCGAGACGCCGCCACCCGAGATGCGGGCGATGACGTCGTAGCGGTTGTCGAGCTCGAGCACCTTGAAGGGCTCGTTGACTTCCTGCTGGTGCACCTTGTTGGGGAAGTAGTCCTCAAGGGTGCGACCGTTGATCTTCCACTTACCGGTGCCCGGAACGATCCGGACG
This sequence comes from Streptomyces sp. NPDC088246, assembly GCF_044741025.1. NCBI lineage: Bacteria > Bacillati > Actinomycetota > Actinomycetes > Kitasatosporales > Streptomycetaceae > Streptomyces > Streptomyces sp. NPDC088246. Next base: position 84,208 of record NZ_JBIURV010000012.1, on the reverse strand, counting down.
CGGGCGATGGCGTTCTTCCGACGGCCAAGGCCGGCGGCGGGCTGCGGGTCGCCGAAGCGGGAGGCCAGCGACTCGCTGGTGTACTCGCCCTCGACGGGAACCTCGGACTCGAAGGTGGTCACCTCAGCGAAAACCTCTTCGCCCTCGGTGCCCTCGACGGGGTTCTCAACAGTGGTCTCGGCCACGATTCTCCTCAGATCTTTCTTTTGGTCTTAGGGGGAGGCCGGAACTACTGCGCGACCTGGGTGATCTCGAACGGGACCGGCTGCTGAGCAGCGTGCGGGTGCTGGTCGCCCGCGTAGACCTTGAGCTTCGAGAGCATCTGACGGCCCAGGCTGTTCTTGGGGATCATGCCCTTGATGGCCTTCTCGACAGCCTTCTCGGGGCTCTTGGCGAGCAGCTCGTCGTAACGGACGGAGCGGAGACCACCCGGGAACCCGGAGTGGCGGTACGCCATCTTCTGGGTCTTCTTGTTGCCGGAGAGGTGAACCTTCTCGGCGTTGATGATGATGACGAAGTCGCCCATGTCCATGTGGGGGGCGTAAATCGCCTTGTGCTTGCCGCGGAGGAGGTTCGCAGCCGTGGTGGCCAGACGGCCCAGGACGATGTCCTGCGCGTCAATGATGTGCCACTGGCGCGTCACATCGCCGGGCTTGGGGCTGTACGTACGCACGGTCGTAGCCTTCGCTTCTTCAGTGAGTGAGTCCTGACAAGGCCACCCGGACGATCACACCAGCCTTGGCGGCGCTGCGGGGACGCAACCCGAGTGCCTGCCGCTGGTCATCGGCCCGGTGGACCGGCGTAAGGGCCCCTCGCGTGAGAACGACCAAGCCAATACGCATAACAAACCAGAAGAATACCGTCGCTCCCCCGCGCGGGTCAAAACAGCCCCCGGATCCCGGCCCTGCCAGGCTTCCGGCCGCCCCGAAGCCCGGCGTTCAGGCGCCTCGAAGCCAGGCCTCGGCCGCCGCGGGCAAGTCCTCGGAGGGTGCTGAAGGTCTTGGCCGGATCAGGGAGCGGCGTTCGGTGCGTGCAGCTGCAAGGCGCCGGAGTGTCCTCGAATGGGTCTCCCCTGCTCGAACGAAGCTGAGAGCTCGGGGAAGGAGCTATCAGGGCGTTTCGGCAACGCCGCAGATGTGCGTGCCGGGCGTCGCGAGCCCGGCCAAGATCTTCAGCACCCTCCTGGGGCGACCTCGGCGGCCAACGGCCGGTCGAGCCAGTGACCCAACACATCCGGATCACCACACGAAACGATCCGCTCCCGCGCCTGCTCCGACACCGCGACTCCACGCATCGGACACGTCGGCTCTTCCTGGACCGCTCACCCGGACGGGTGAGCGCCGCCCCGGCGCCCCCACCGACCCCTCACCGCACCCGCTCCACCCTCCGCTCGTCCCACACCGGCTCCGTCGCCTCCCGTACGACGCCGTCCGAGCCGAACACCAGATACCGGTCGAAGGACTTCGCGAACCAGCGGTCGTGCGTGACGGCCATCACTGTCCCCTCGTACGCCTCAAGACCGTCCTGCAGGGCCTCGGCCGACTCCAGGTCCAGGTTGTCCGTCGGCTCGTCCAGCAGCAGTGCCGTCGTGCCGGCCAGCTCCAGGAGCAGGATCTGGAACCGTGCCTGCTGCCCGCCGGACAGCTTCTCGAACGGCTGGTCCCCCTGCCTCTCCAGCTCGTACCGCCGCAGCACGGACATCGCCCCGCCGCGGTCCTTGGCATGCTCGGTCCACAGGATCTCGACGAGCGTGTGGCCCAGCAGCTCCGGATGGGCGTGCGTCTGCGCGAAGTGACCCGGTACGACACGCGCCCCGAGCTTCCACTCCCCCGTGTGCGCCACCGGCTCGCCCGCGAGCAGCCGCAGGAAGTGCGACTTCCCTGAGCCGTTCGAGCCGAGGACGGCGACCCGCTCCCCGTAGAAGATCTCCAGGTCGAACGGCTTCATGAGCCCGGTCAGCTCCAGCCCCTTGCAGGTCACCGCCCGTACGCCGGTCCGGCCGCCGCGCAGCCGCATCTTGATGTCCTGCTCGCGCGGCGGCTCCGGCGGGGGTCCGGCCTCCTCGAACTTCCGCAGCCGGGTCTGCGCCGCCTGGTAGCGCGAGGCCAGCTCGTGGCTGACGGACGCCGCCTGCCGAAGGCTGAGCACCAGCTTCTTCAGCTGGGCGTGCTTCTCGTCCCAGCGTCGCTTCAGTTCCTCGAACCGGGCGAACCGGTCCTTGCGGGCCTCGTGGTACGTGTCGAAACCGCCGCCGTGCACCCACACGTCGCTGCCCGCCGGACCGGGCTCCACGCTGACGATCTTCTCCGCGGCCCGGGACAGCAGCTCCCGGTCGTGCGAGACGAAGAGGACCGTCTTACGGGTCTCCTTGAGCTTCCCCTCCAGCCACCGCTTGCCGGGCACGTCGAGGTAGTTGTCCGGCTCGTCGAGCAGCAGCACCTCGTCGGGCCCGCGCAGCAGCGCCTCCAGCACCAGCCGCTTCTGCTCACCGCCGGACAGCGTGCGCACCTCGCGCCACTGCGCCTTCTCGTACGGGACACCGAGCGCGGCCATGGTGCACATGTCCCAGACGGTCTCGGCCTCGTACCCACGGGCCTCCGCCCAGTCGCTGAGGGCCTGCGCGTACGCCATCTGCGCGGCCTCGTCGTCGACAGTGAGGATCAGCTCCTCGGCCTTGTCGACGGCCTGCGCCGCCTCCCGGATGCGCGGCTGGGCGACGGAGACCAGCAGATCCCGGACCGTACGGTCGTCCCGCACGGAGCCCACGAACTGCTGCATCACCCCGAGCCCGCCGCTCACCGACACGGACCCGCCGTGCGGCTGGAGCTCCCCGGCGAGCAGCCTCAGCAACGTGGTCTTCCCGGCGCCGTTCGCCCCCACGAGGGCGACCACGGCCCCGTCCGCGACCCGGAACGAAGCATCGCCGAGCAGCACCCGCCCGTCCGGTAGGTAGTACTCCAGATGGCCTGCTTCAAGATGTCCCATGCACAGCATTGTCACGGGCCGCGAAGCCCTGGCCCAACCGGTTTATGTTCCGTCTAGGATTCGCCGCATGAGCTTTGGGCAAGGGGAACCCTCCTGGGGGCCCGGGGGCACACAGACTCCGGACTGGGCAGCGCTGGCCGACGAGTCCGCCGCGCGCGGCCGCCGCAAGAAGTGGCTGCTGATCGGCGGCGGCGTGCTCGCCACCGCGGCGGTCGGCGCCATCGTGGCGACGGCGGTCATCTCGACCAACAACAAGAGCGCCACCGGCTCCGGCAAGAACGCGAGCGAGCTGCCGGCACCGACCGACCTGCCGCACAACACCGCCGAGCCCGAGCCGTCCTTCTCCTCGGTGGCACCACCGCCCCCGCCGGACCCGAAGGACTACATATCCGACGTCAAGAAGGACAGGGCGCCGATCACCGTCGACGCGTTCTTCCCCGGCAAGAAGCTGACGATGGGCGACCGCGTCTACGCCAGGGGCGCGACGCAGCAGACGAAGAACTGCGCCGCCACCACCAAGGGCGCGCTCGGCTCGATCCTCGTCAACAACGGCTGCGACCAGGTCATCCGGGCCACATACAGCAAGGACGGCGTCGCCGTCACCGTCGGCCTCGCGGTCTTCGAGACGGAAGCCCGGGCGAAGAAGGCGGCCCAGCAGTCGAGCGGCAGCATCGCCACACTGAGCGGCGCGGGTGTGCCGGCCTTCTGCCCCACCGGATCGGTCTGCCGCCTTACCGCCAACTCCTACGGCCGCTATGCCTACTTCGCCATCACCGGGTACACCAGTGGCAAGAACGTCACCAAGGCCGACAAGAACGCCTTCACCACCGGTGACGACCTGACGAACTTCACGTTCCGTCAGATCCACCACCGCGGCGAGCTCCAGGCATCGGCGGCGGCCACCGCACCCGCCGCCTGACACGGCGGGGATCTCGTGCGCCTTCCGTTCCTCCTCGCCCTGCCCCGCGTGCTGCGCCACAGCGCGGCCATCGGCGCCGATCTGCCGCCGGACGAGGCCGTGGTCGTCGACGCCCCGGACGCCGCACTCCGCACCGCCCTGACCTCGGCCGCCGAGGGCGACCACGGCCCCGCTCGCGAACTGCTCGCCGGGACCCGTGAGCACACGCAGTGGGAGTTGAGGGACGGTTACGTGTCCCGTCTCGCCGAGGCCGCCCTGCACAACCCCGGCTGGCTGGACGCCTGGCTGGCCGAATCCCCCGGGGACCCGGACGCGGCTCTGGTCCGGGCGGACCTCTGTATCGACCGGGCCTGGGAGATACGTACGGCAGAACGCGCCAAGCATGTCTCGCGCGAGCAGTTCCGGGCCTTCTTCGCGCTGCTGGAGGACGCGGCCCCGGTGATCGGCAGGGCGGCCGAGCTCAACCCCGCCGACCCCGTGCCGTGGCGCATCGCCCTGACCCATGCCAGGGGCAGCCAGGCCCCGCGCGATGTCTTCGACGAGTACTGGGCGCAGGCCCTGGCACGCGACCCGCACCACTACGGATGCCATGCCGCGGCCCTCCAGTACCTGTGCGCGAAGTGGTGCGGGTCGCACGAGGAGATGTTCGGCTTCGCCGAGAGCGCGGCCGATACGGCCCCGCCCGGTTCGAAACTGCACGCGCTGCCGCTGTCCGCGGCGCTGGAGTACGTGGTCCTGTCCCCCTCCCCCGGCACACCCGCCGGCCCCGACCCGTACGCGCCCCGCGTCGCGGCGGCGGTCGCCCGCGCACTGGACCTCTCGGCCGCGTACGAACCGGGCAGCCACGAGGCGGCCGGCTTCCGCAACCACCTGGCCCTGATGCTGCTGCGTACGGAGCGCTGGGACGAAGCGCTGGACGCGTTCCGCAGTATCGGCGTCCATGCCACCAAGTACCCCTGGGCGCACTTCGGCGACGACCCGCGCCAGGAGTTCCTGGAGACCCGTTCGGGCGTCCGTATCCACGTGGCGACCCGGACCCCGTTCTTCGGCCGCCCCCCGCAGCCCCGCACGCCCCCTGCCTGGGCGCCGGGCGCCCCGTGCGCGGTCGCGATAGCGGCGGCCCGCCCGGCGGACGTGGCACAGGCGGCACTGATGTGCGGCGTCTCGCTCCGCACCGCCCCGGCCACCGCCACGCACACCTACGTCGAGGCCGTCCCGGAAGCCCGGCACGCCAAACGCTCGATCCTCTCCACGGAGGACCCGCTGACCACGGCGGCCGACAACTTCACCACCGGCGAGAAGTGGCCCACGCTGGTCCTGCGCCGCATGCCCGAGCGCTGCGGGCTCACCCTGTTCCTCAAGGGCAGGCCCCTGGCCACCCACGAGTGGAACGCCACGTCCCCGGCCCCCGACCACGCCGCGGTCACCGCCACGGCCGAGGCCCTGTCCCGCGCCTTCGCCCTCGCCGATCCCCGCCCGCTGACCCACATCCTCCGCTCCACGGGCAACCCGCCCCGCCACCAGTCCGACCTCCTGGCGGCCCTGTCCCTGCCCCCGCTGCCCCCGGGCTTCGGCGACCGGCCGGAAGTCCTCGACACCCTCCCCGATGCCCGGGTCCTCACCCGCCGCGGCCTGCTGGCCGGCATGCGGTCCACGATGGCCGCCGAGGACGGTGAACATCCCTCGTCCCCGGACGGCCATGAGCACCGCTCACCACGCTGGTGGCTGGTCCGTGTCCTGGCCCTGCTGCTGTTCACGGCGTCCGCGGTCCGCGGCTGGCTGGGTTCCGACGTCAGTCCGGCCGGCGCGACGGTGGTCACGATCTCGGCCCTGTACGTGGCGGCCCGGCTGACGGGCGCCTGGCGACAGCGGCGCCTGGCCGCCGGTGGAGCGGCACCGGCCCCTGAGTGAACGGGAATCCCGCCCGCGGCTCTCAGCAGCAACCGCCCCCGGGAAGCGTGCGCATGTTGCGCGCCTCCTTGGAGCGTGCGGCCAGCAACTCGTCGGCGGGGTAAGCCACTTCCTCCAGCGTCAGCCCGTGCGGACGCACCACGTGCACGCCGGGGTCCCGCAGCCGCGCCGCCAGCACCTGTGCCGGCCACTCGGCCGGACGGCGCCCGTCCCCGACGAACAGCGCCGCCCCGATCAGCGCCCGCACCATGTTGTGGCAGAACGCGTCGGCCTGCACGGTCGCCGTCATGATCCCGGACGGCTCGTCCCGTACCCAACTCAGCTTCTGCAGCGTACGGATGGTCGTCGCACCCTCGCGCTTCTTGCAGTACGCCGCGAAGTCGTGCTCCCCGACCATCCGGGCCGCCGCCTCGTTCATGGCGTCGATGTCCAACGGCCGGTCGTGCCACAGCACATGACCGCGCAACAGCGGATCCACCCCACCGGGACGATCGGCGACACGGTACGCGTAACGACGCCACAGCGCCGAGAACCGGGCATTGAACCCGGCCGGAGCCTCCGCGATCCGCCAGATCCGTACATCGGGCGCCATCCGTCCGGCCATCCGCCGCAGCAGCTTGTCCGCGTGCTCGGCCCACACCTCGTCCGGCAGATCGACATGGGCGACCTGGCCCCGGGCATGCACCCCGGCATCGGTGCGACCGGCGACGGTCAGGTCGTACGTCCGCGAGGACCGCGTCACGGTCCGCAGCGCATCCTCGATCTCCCCCTGGACGGTCCGCCTGCCGGTCTGCTTGGCCCAGCCGGAGAAGTCCTTGCCGTCGTACGCCAGGTCCAGCCGCACCCGTACGAAGCCGGGCTCTACCTCGTCACTCACCGAAGGATCCTTTTCTGCCAGTACATACGGAACGGGCCCGCACCGCCCCGAAGGGTGATGCGGGCCCGTCCAGTGGTCTCAGAACGCTCAGGCGTCCTTGGACTCCGCGTCGGCCTCGGCCGGCTTGGCGTCCTCGACGACCTCGGCGGACTCGGCCGGGGCCTCGTCCTTCTTGAGGGCGTCTTCCTTGACCGCACGCTTGGTCGCGGCCTCGGCCTCACCGGTGGCCTGCTGGGCCACGGTCAGCGCCTCGACCAGCTCGATGACGGCCATCGGGGCGTTGTCGCCACGACGGTTGCCGATCTTGGTGATGCGGGTGTAACCACCGGGGCGGTTCTCGTACCGCGGGGCGATCTCGGTGAAGAGCGTGTGCACGATGCCCTTGTCCGTGATCGACTGCAGCACCAGGCGACGGTTGTGGATGTCGCCCTTCTTCGCCTTGGTGATGAAACGCTCGGCGACCGGACGCAGGCGGCGGGCCTTGGCCTCGGTCGTGGTGATGCGGCCGTGCTCGAACAGCGCCTTCGCAAGGTTGATGAGAAGAAGCTTCTCGTGCGCAGCGCTGCCGCCCAGACGGGCACCCTTGGCGGGCTTCGGCATGGTTTTTCTCCTTGTGTGCTGCACCGGCCGTATCAGGTACCGGTGTCAGTTCCCGTGCAGCGGACGCCACACAGAAGATCAGATCCGAACAGGCAAGAGCCAGGCTCAAGCCCGTCCGGCGTTTGAGGACAAAGCCTCACGCCCGAGCGAAACTCAAGCCCGTCCGGCGTTTGAGGACAAAGCCTCACGCCCGAGCCAGACTCAAGCCCGTCCGGCGATTGAGGACAAAGCCTCACTCCGGCCCGGGGCACCCGACTAAACCCGAGCACCCCAGCCGGAGGCGTTTCAGTACTGCTCGGTCTCCACGAAACCGGCGTCCGCGTCGTCGTCGGCGCCGAAGGCGTCGGCCGCGGCCGTCGGGTCGAATCCGGGCGGGCTGTCCTTGAGCGCCAGGCCCATACCGGCCAGCTTCGCCTTGACCTCGTCGATCGACTTCGCACCGAAGTTGCGGATGTCGAGCAGGTCGGCCTCGGAACGAGCCACGAGCTCACCCACGGAGTGGATGCCCTCACGCTTGAGGCAGTTGTACGAACGGACCGTGAGCTCGAGCTCCTCGATCGGCAGCGCCAGATCGGCAGCGAGCGCGGCGTCCGTCGGGGACGGGCCCATGTCGATGCCCTCGGCGTCGATGTTGAGCTCGCGCGCCAGACCGAACAGCTCGACCAGGGTCTTACCGGCCGAAGCCATGGCGTCACGGGGACGCATGGCCTGCTTGGTCTCGACGTCGACGATCAGCTTGTCGAAGTCGGTGCGCTGCTCGACACGGGTCGCCTCGACCTTGTACGTGACCTTGAGCACCGGCGAGTAGATGGAGTCGACCGGGATACGGCCGATCTCCTGGCCCACCTGCTTGTTCTGGACGGCGGAGACGTAGCCACGACCGCGCTCGACGGTCAGCTCCATCTCCAGCTTGCCCTTGCCGTTCAGCGTGGCCAGGACCAGGTCCGGGTTGTGGACCTCGACGCCGGCCGGCGGGGCGATGTCAGCAGCGGTGACCAGGCCGGGACCCTGCTTGCGCAGGTACATCACGACCGGCTCGTCGTGCTCCGAGGAGACGACCAGCTGCTTGATGTTGAGGATGAGGTCGGTGACGTCCTCCTTGACACCCGGCACGGTGGTGAACTCGTGCAGGACACCGTCGATCCGGATGCTGGTGACAGCAGCGCCGGGGATCGAGGAGAGGAGCGTACGGCGAAGAGAGTTGCCGAGGGTGTAGCCGAAGCCCGGCTCCAGCGGCTCGATGACGAACCGGGAGCGGAACTCGTCAACGACCTCTTCGGTCAGCGACGGACGCTGAGCGATAAGCATGTTGCGTTCCTTCAGTCGTGGGCGCCCACTATTTGACGCCCCCAGATACTGACAAGGGTACGGGCGGCACGACCCGAAAGAGCCGTACCGCCCGGACCCACGAGCTCCTACTTGGAGTAGAGCTCGACGATCAGCTGCTCCTGCACCTGGGTGTCGATCGCCTGGCGCTCGGGCAGGGAGTGCACGAGGATCCGCATCGTCGACGGCACGGCTTCGAGCCACGCCGGTACGGTGCGCTCGCCGGCCTCGGCCTGGGCCACCTGGAAGGGGGTCAGGGCCTTGGACTTCTGGCGAACCTCGATGACGTCGTTCGCAGCGACGCGGGCCGACGGAATGTCGGTCTTCGTGCCGTTCACGGCGATGTGTCCGTGACGCACCAGCTGACGGGCGTGGTCGCGGGACTTGGCGAAGCCTGCCCGGTAGACCACGTTGTCGAGGCGGGTCTCAAGGATGCGCAGAAGGTTCTCACCGGTCTTGCCGGTCTTCTGGTTCGCTTCCTTGTAGTAGTTCACGAACTGTCGTTCAAGAACACCGTAGATCCGCGAGCACTTCTGCTTCTCACGAAGCTGAAGAAGGTACTCGCTGTCCTTGGTGCGCCCGCGTCCGTGCTCACCCGGGGGGTAAGGACGGATCTCGATCGGGCACTTCGCGCTCTCGCACTTGCTGCCCTTGAGGAACAGCTTCTGCTTCTCCCGACGGCAACGCTTGCAGTCGGCCCCGGTGTATCGCGCCATTTTCCAGTTGTCTCCGTTGCTTCAGACGGAATCAGACGCGGCGACGCTTGGGCGGCCGGCATCCGTTGTGCGGAGTGGGGGTGACGTCCTGGATCGAACCGACCTCCAGGCCGGTGGCCTGGAGCGAACGGATCGCGGTCTCGCGGCCGGAGCCCGGACCCTTGACGAAGACGTCAACCTTGCGCATGCCGTGCTCCTGCGCGCGGCGGGCGGCCGACTCGGCGGCCATCTGCGCGGCGAAGGGGGTGGACTTGCGCGAGCCCTTGAAGCCGACGTGGCCGGCGGAGGCCCAGGAGATCACGTTGCCCGAGGGGTCCGTGATCGAGACGATCGTGTTGTTGAACGTGCTCTTGATGTGCGCGTGGCCGTGAGCGACGTTCTTCTTTTCCTTGCGACGCACCTTCTTGGCTGCGCCCTGACGACCCTTGGGGGGCATGTCTTGACTCCAGATGGAGAGGGGAGGTGATCGGTCCTACAGCGAAGACCGCTGGTTGCTGCGGATGGCCGGTGTCCCGGACGCCCGCAGTGCGTCCGCTGAGGACTACTTCTTGCCCGGCTTCTTCTTACCGGCGATCGCGCGACGCGGGCCCTTGCGGGTACGAGCGTTCGTGCTGGTGCGCTGGCCGTGGACCGGCAGGCCGCGGCGGTGACGCAGGCCCTGGTAGCAGCCGATCTCGACCTTGCGGCGGATGTCGGCCTGGATCTCGCGACGAAGGTCACCCTCGGTGCGGAGGTTGGCGTCCACGTACTCGCGGATCTTGACCAGGTCCTCTTCGGCCAGGTCGCGAACGCGAGTGTTGGGGTTCACGCCAGTGGTGGCGAGAATCTCCTTGGACCGGGTGCGCCCGATACCGAAGACGTAGGTGAGGGCAACCTCCACGCGCTTTTCGCGCGGGATGTCAACACCTGAAACGCGTGCCATTCAATGGCTCCAGTTGTTATTTCGGGGGTCTTCCGCAGTGCCGCTCCCGATCGCCGACCTCTCGTGACGAGAGGTGGTACGCCCGGGTCCCCGGCCCCCGCCGGAGGTGTCGTCAACCGAAGCTTGGACGGACTCTGCGTATGTACGTATTACGTGCGTCGCGCGAAGTACTGCGAGATGCAGGGGGTCGTGCGTCAGCCCTGGCGCTGCTTGTGGCGCAGGTTGTCGCAGATGACCATGACCCGACCGTGACGGCGGATCACCTTGCACTTGTCGCAGATCTTCTTGACGCTCGGCTTGACCTTCATGGGATGTCAGGTTCTCCGGGTCAGTGCCATCACCACGCCGAAGCGGGGTGCGGGCAAGATCTACTTGTAGCGGTAGACGATCCGGCCACGCGTCAGGTCGTACGGGGAGAGCTCCACGACGACCCGGTCATCCGGAAGGATTCGGATGTAGTGCATCCGCATCTTGCCGCTGATGTGCGCGAGGACCTTGTGACCGTTCTGGAGTTCCACCTTGAACATGGCGTTCGGGAGGGACTCGATCACGGTGCCCTCAATTTCGATGGCACCTTGCTTCTTGGCCACGCTTCGCCTTTCGAATCGGCTACCTTGATCGACTTTCGGCATCACATGTGGACATGTGGACACACGGATGCACGAGAGCCGACGAGTCAGTCTACGTCAGCGGACTCCAAAAGACGAATCCGTCAAGTTTGCCCACCCCGGGAGATCCTTAGACCTCCACAAGGGGGTCAAATCGGCCCATGGGGGGCCTCCCCTGGTCCTGAAGGACCTTGAGGAAGGGTCCGGCGCCGCCCCGGTCCCGGCCCCTCCTTCGCACAGCCCTCGCGGGCTCGGCGCCAGGGCGGCAGACTTCGGCCGGCTGCGCGCACTCCGTCCGCCGGGCGGATGATCAGCCCAGGGGGTCCGGCGCGGCCTCGATCCCGTACTGGGCCAGCTTCGCCTTGCCGCAGTCGGGGGCCGTCAGGACCAGCGGGCCCTGCTCGGTGAGGGCGATCGAGTGCTCCCAGTGGGAGGACCAGGTGCCATCCGTCGTGATCACGGTCCAGTCGTCCTGGAGCACCTCGGTCTGCGCCGTACCGAGCGAGACCATCGGCTCGATGGCCAGGCAGACGCCGGGCACGAGCTTGATGCCCTTGCCGCGCTTGCGGGCGACATAGTTCAGCAGGTGCGGGTCCATGTGCATCTCGGTACCGATGCCGTGGCCGCCGTAGTCCTCGATGATCCCGTACTTGCCGGTGGCGGGGCGGGGCTGGCGGCGGATGTAGGACTCGATCGCCTTCGAGATGTCGACGAGGCGGTTGTTCACCTTCATCGCGGCGATACCGGCCCACATGGACTCCTCGGTGACCCGCGAGAGCTCGATCAGCTCCGGAGCGTGACCGGTGCCCACGAAGGCCGTGTATGCGGCGTCGCCGTGCCAGCCGTCGACGATCGCGCCGGCGTCGATGGAGATGATGTCGCCGTCCTTGAGGACGGTCTTGTCGTCCGGGATGCCATGGACGACGACCTCATTGACCGAGGTGCAGATGGTCGCGGGGAACCCGCCGTACCCGAGGAAGTTCGACTTCGCACCGTGATCGGCGATCACCTTGCGGGCGACCTGGTCCAGGTCCAGCGTGGTGGCGCCGGGGACCGCCGCCTCGCGGGTGGCCGCGTGAATGGCAGCGACCACCAGCCCCGCCTCACGCATCTTCGCGATCTGCTCGGGGGTCTTGATCTGCACCATTGCGCGGCGCCTCTCTGCGTCGGACTGCATGGAACGGTGACGGGTGCGGCCGTACTCAACGATACGGCGCAAACAGTCGGCCGCGGCGCCCATGGACGCCGCGGCCGACTGCACAAGTACTGCGGGGTTTTCTCTCAGTCCTTGGCGGACTTGAGAGCCTCCATCGCCCGCTCGGTCACATCGGTGACCTTGCCGAGCGCGGAGATGGTGACCACCAGGTTCTGGGCCCTGTAGTAGTCGATGATCGGCTCGGTCTGCGTGTGGTAGACCTCCAGCCGAGTACGAACCGTGTCCTCGGTGTCGTCGTCGCGCTGGTACAGCTCGCCGCCGCAGGTGTCGCAGACGCCCTCGGTCCTCGGCGGGTTGTACGTCACGTGGAAGACGTGCGAGCCGTCGTTCCGGCAAATCCGGCGGCCGGCGATGCGCTTGACCACCTCGTCCTCGGGGACCTCCAGGTCCAGGACCGCGTCCAGCTTGGTGCCCTCGTCCTTGAGCATGGCGTCAAGAGCCTCGGCCTGACCCACATTGCGCGGGAAGCCGTCCAGCAGGAAGCCGTTCTCGGCGTCCGGCTGGGACATGCGGTCCTTGGCCATCCCGATGGTGACCTCGTCCGGCACCAACTGCCCCGCGTCCATGAAGGCGCGGGCCTGCTTGCCAAGGTCGGTGCCCTGGCTGATGTTGGCACGGAAGAGATCGCCCGTGGAGATCTGCGGAATCGACAGGTTCTTGGCAAGGTACGCAGCCTGCGTTCCCTTGCCGGCACCGGGCGGCCCGACGAGGACGATTCGCATCAGCGGAGGAACCCTTCGTAATTGCGCTGCTGGAGCTGACTCTCAATCTGCTTCACGGTCTCCAGACCCACACCCACGATGATGAGGATGCTTGTCCCGCCGAACGGGAAGTTCTGGTTGGCACCACCGAAGCCTGCCAACGCCATCGTCGGCACGAGAGCGATCAGACCCAGGTACAGCGAGCCCGGCCAAGTGATCCTGTTGAGCACGTAGCTCAGGTACTCGGCAGTAGGTCGACCAGCCCGGATACCCGGGATGAAGCCACCATACTTCTTCATGTTGTCGGCGACTTCCTCGGGGTTGAACGAAATCGCCACATAGAAGAAGGCGAAGAAGACGATCAACAGGAAGTACGCCGTGATGTAGTACGGGTGGTCGCCCTTGACGAAGTTGTCCTTGATCCAGGTCGCCCAGCCCGCAGTGGAGTTGGAGAACTGGACGATCAGGGCCGGGATGTAGAGCAGCGAAGAAGCGAAGATGACGGGAATCACACCCGCCTGATTCACCTTCAGCGGAATGTACGTCGAGGTACCGCCGTACGACCTGCGGCCGATCATGCGCTTCGCGTACTGCACCGGGATACGGCGCTGGGCCTGCTCGACGAAGACGACGAGGCCCACCATCACGAAGCCGATCAGGATGACGGTGCCGAACTCGATCCAGCCGTCGGCCAGCTTGCCGCTGGTCTTGATGGCCCAGAGGGCGCCGGGGAAGCTGGCGGCGATCGAGATGAACATCAGGATCGACATGCCGTTGCCGATGCCGCGGTCGGTGATGAGCTCACCGAGCCACATGACGGCCGCGGTACCCGCGGTCATCGTGATCACCATGACGATGGTCGTGAAGATCGACTGGTTCGGCACGATCTGGTCGGCGACCGGGCAGCCGCTGAACAGCGCGCCACTGGTGGCGGTGGCCACCAGGCCGGTGCCCTGGAGGATGGCGAGCGCGACGGTCAGATAACGCGTGTACTGCGTGATCTTCGCCTGCCCGGACTGCCCCTCCTTCTTGAGCGCCTCGAGTCGGGGAATCACCACGGTCAGCAGCTGAAGAATGATGCTGGCCGTGATGTACGGCATGATGCCGAGCGCGAAGATCGTGATCTGCAGCAGTGCACCACCGCTGAACATGTTCACCAGGCCGAAGAGGCTGTTGTTGCCCTTGCTGGCCTGATCAACACAGGTCTGGACGTTCTCGTAGTTCACTCCCGGTACCGGGATGTGTGCCCCGAGCCGGTAGAGCACGATGATGCCGAGCGTGAAGAGCAGCTTCTTGCGCAGGTCGGGCGTCTTGAACGCCCGGGCGAACGCGGTGAGCACGGTGCCTCCTGCGACCCCCGCGCAATGCGTAGAGGTGACGGTCTTGAGGATCGACGAATACGTAACAGTCAAAGGTCCCCGGGCAGGCGCCCGGGGGGTTACCACACAACAACGCACGCCACCTTACCGGCGACCATGCCCACCTAGGAACGACCAACCGGGGATGCCCCAAATGAGAGGCATCCCCGGTCGGATGTTCAGGCCATCGAGTTGTCTCAGACGAGCTCGGTGACGGTGCCGCCGGCGGCGGCAATCTTCTCCTTGGCGGAGCCGGAGACGGCGTCAACCGAAACCTGCAGCGCCACGGAGATCTCGCCCTGTCCGAGGACCTTGACGAGGTGGTTGTTGCGCACCGCACCCTTGGCGACCAGGTCGGCCACGGTGACCTCTCCACCCTCGGGGTAGAGCGTCGCGAGCTTGTCCAGGTTCACGACCTGGTACTCGGTGCGGAACGGGTTCTTGAAGCCCTTGAGCTTCGGGAGACGCATGTGGAGGGGCATCTGCCCACCCTCGAAGCGCTCCGGAACCTGGTAACGGGCCTTGGTGCCCTTGGTGCCACGACCGGCGGTCTTACCCTTGGACGCCTCACCACGACCCACACGGGTCTTGGCGGTCTTGGCGCCCGGGGCGGGCCGGAGGTCATGGGCCTTCAGCGGCTTGTTCTCCGCCATGTCAGTCGACCTCCTCAACCGTCACGAGGTGGCGGACGGTGTGCACCATTCCGCGGAACTCGGGGCGGTCCTCCTTGACAACCACGTCGTGCAGGCGCTTGAGCCCGAGCGAACGAAGGGTGTCGCGGTGGTTCTGCTTGCTGCCGATGTACGACTTCGTCTGCGTGATCTTGAGGCGAGCCATTACGCACCCGCTCCCGCACGTGCACGAAGCAGAGCCGCGGGGGCGACGTCCTCGAGGGGCAGACCACGGCGAGCCGCGATCTCCTCGGGACGCTGCAGGCCCTTGAGGGCCGCCACGGTCGCGTGCACGATGTTGATCGCGTTGTCGGAGCCGAGCGACTTCGACAGGATGTCGTGAACGCCGGCGCACTCCAGAACGGCGCGCACCGGGCCACCGGCGATAACACCGGTACCGGGGGAAGCAGGCTTCAGCAGGACGACGCCCGCAGCCTTCTCGCCCTGGATCGGGTGAGGAATGGTGCCCTGGATACGCGGAACCTTGAAGAAGTTCTTCTTGGCTTCTTCCACGCCCTTGGCAATGGCCGCGGGAACTTCCTTGGCCTTGCCGTAGCCGACACCGACGGTGCCGTCACCATCGCCCACCACGACCAGCGCGGTGAAGCTGAAGCGACGACCACCCTTCACAACCTTGGCGACGCGGTTGATCGCGACAACGCGCTCAACGTACGCGGTCTTCTCGGCGGCAGCTGCGCCGCCGTCACGGCCCTTCCGGTCCCGCCGCTCGCCGCCACCGGCACCGCTTCCGCGGCGCTGGGGTCCAGCCATTGGATTTACCTCTCTCTGTTACGTCCGCTGTGCGTAGGAACCGGGGCTTAGAACTTCAGCCCGGCTTCACGGGCGGCGTCAGCCAGAGCGGCAATCCGCCCGGCGTACTGGTTACCACCGCGGTCAAACACGACGGCCTCGACGCCTGCGGCCTTGGCACGCTCAGCGACCAGGGCGCCGACCTGCTTGGCCTGGGTGCTCTTGTCGCCCTCGCCACCACGGATGGAGACATCCAGGGTCGACGCCGACGCGAGCGTGTGGCCCGCGATGTCGTCGATGACCTGAGCCACCATGTGGCGGTTGGACCGCGTCACGACCAAGCGCGGACGCTCCGGCGAACCGGAGATGTGCTTGCGGACGCGGATGTGGCGACGCTTGAGGGCGGCACGCTTGTAGGCGTCGCCCTTGGCGATCTTCACGCCGTATGCCATGGCTACTTACCAGCCTTTCCGACCTTGCGGCGGATGACCTCGCCGGCGTACTTGACGCCCTTGGCCTTGTACGGGTCAGGCTTCCGCAGCTTGCGGATCTTGGCCGCGGTCTCGCCGACCTTCTGCTTGTCGATGCCCTCGACGGAGAACTTCGTGGGGGACTCCACCTTGAAGGTGATGCCCTCCGGGGCCTCGATCAGGATCGGGTGGCTGTAGCCCAGGGCGAACTCCAGGTTGGAGCCCTTCGCCTGGACGCGGTAACCGACACCACTGATCTCGAGCGCCTTGGTGTATCCCTGGGTCACACCGGTGATCATGTTCGCCACCAGCGTGCGGGACAGGCCGTGAAGGGCCTTGTTCTGACGCTCGTCGTTCGGGCGGACGACGTTCAGAACGCCGTCCTCACCCTTGGTGACCTCGATCGGCGACGCAACGGTGTGCGAGAGGGTGCCCTTGGGGCCCTTCACTGCGACCGTACGGCCATCGATGGTGACGTCCACACCGGCGGGAACCTGGATGGGGAGCTTGCCGATTCGCGACATGAGCTATTCCTCCGTTCCCGACTACCAGACGTAGGCGAGGACTTCCCCACCTACGCCCTTCTTGCTGGCCTGCTGGCCGGTCAGGAGACCGTGGGACGTGGAGATGATCGCCACGCCCAGGCCGCCGAGGACCTTCGGCAGGTTGGTGGACTTTGCGTATACACGCAGACCCGGCTTCGAGATTCGCTTGATGCCGGCGATCGAGCGCTCGCGGTTCGGGCCGAACTTCAGCTCGAGGACGAGGTTCTTGCCGACCTCGGCGTCCTCGACCTTCCAGCCGGTGATGAAGCCCTCCTGCTGGAGGATCTCCGCGATGTGCGACTTGATCTTGCTGTGCGGCATCACGACGGAGTCGTGGTACGCCGAGTTCGCGTTACGCAGACGCGTGAGCATGTCTGCGATGGGATCAGTCATGGTCATGAATTGGCCTTCGGCCTCTCTCGCCGGGGTTTCCTGTATGCGCCATCCCTCTCCCCACTCAGTGGCGGGACGGGTGCGGTGCGGGGACCTACGGCGTAGTAAGTCGGTCTAGGGCGGCAGGCGCCCAACCCCACAAGCCTACGGCATGTGAGGGCGGGCTCCTGCCGACCAGATGCTTACCGAGAGCTTCCGTCAATTCCCAACGCCCAGAGGGCGAAGGAGAATTACCAGGAGCTCTTGGTCACGCCCGGCAGCTCGCCACGGTGAGCCATCTCACGAAGGCACACGCGGCACAGGCCGAACTTGCGGTAGACGGAGTGGGGCCGGCCGCAGCGCTGGCAGCGGGTGTACCCGCGAACGCCGAACTTCGGCTTACGGGCGGCCTTAGCGATCAGAGCCTTCTTCGCCACGGTCAGTTCTCCTTGAACGGGAAGCCGAGGTGACGAAGGAGGGCACGACCCTCGTCGTCATTGGTCGCCGTGGTGACCACGGTGATGTCCATGCCCCGGACCCGGTCGATCTTGTCCTGGTCGATCTCGTGGAACATGACCTGCTCCGTGAGACCGAAGGTGTAGTTGCCACGGCCGTCGAACTGCTTCGGCGACAGGCCACGGAAGTCACGGATACGCGGCAGCGCGAGCGACAGCGTACGGTCCAGGAACTCCCACATCCGGTCACCACGAAGGGTGACGTGGCAGCCGATCGGCTGGCCCTCGCGCAGCTTGAACTGCGCGATGGACTTGCGGGCCTTGGTGACGGCCGGCTTCTGGCCGGTGATCGTGGTGAGGTCGCGCACGGCGCCATCGATCAGCTTGGAGTCGCGGGCGGCGTCGCCCACACCCATGTTGACCACGATCTTGACCAGACCGGGAATCTGCATGACGTTCTCGAACGAGAACTCCTCACGCAGCTTGCCGGCGATTTCCTCGCGGTACTTCGTCTTCAGACGCGGAGTGGTGGTGGTAGCCATCAGATGTCCTCACCCGTCCGCTTGGCAACGCGGATCTTGTTGCCTTCGTCGTCGAAGCGGTAACCGACGCGCGTGACGACCTTGTTGCCGTCCTTCTCCACGACGAGCTGAACGTTGCTCACGTGAATGGGGGCCTCGGTCGTGACGATGCCACCGGTCTGCGAACCGCGAGCGGTCTGACCGGCCTTGGTGTGCTTCTTGACCCGGTTGACACCCTCGACGAGGACGCGGTCCTGAGCGGGGTAGGCCACGATGACCTTGCCCTGCTTGCCCTTGTCCTTACCGGTGATGACCTGAACCAGGTCGCCCTTCTTGATCTTCATGCTTACAGCACCTCCGGCGCGAGCGAGATGATCTTCATGAACTTCTTCTCGCGCAGCTCACGGCCCACCGGGCCGAAGATACGGGTGCCGCGGGGGTCGCCGTCGTTCTTCAGAATGACGGCGGCGTTCTCGTCGAAGCGGATGTACGAGCCATCCTGACGACGACGCTCCTTGACGGTGCGAACGATGACGGCCTTGACGACGTCACCCTTCTTCACGTTGCCACCGGGGATCGCGTCCTTGACGGTGGCGACGATGACGTCACCGATGCCCGCGTAGCGGCGACCCGAACCACCGAGAACACGGATGGTGAGGATTTCCTTCGCACCCGTGTTGTCGGCGACGCGAAGTCGCGACTCCTGCTGGATCACGTCTATCTCCTGATCGTCTGCCGGTTCCCGGCGGGGGCCACTCCGTTACCGGAGCGGACCCCCACCGAGCCTGGCGGAACTTGCCTGAGGGGAATGCCCCTCAGGAATTACTTGGCCTTCTCGAGGATCTCGACGACGCGCCACCGCTTCGTGGCGGACAGCGGCCGGGTCTCCATCAGGAGGACGCGGTCGCCGACGCCTGCGGCGTTCTGCTCGTCGTGCGCCTTGAGCTTGTTCGTACGGCGGATGACCTTGCCGTACAGCGCGTGCTTGACACGGTCCTCGACAGCGACGACGACGGTCTTGTCCATCTTGTCGCTGACGACCAGACCCTCACGGGTCTTGCGGAAACCGCGGTCGGTGTTCGTCTCAGTCACAGTCTTCTCGCTCATCAGGCGCTCTCCACCGTCTCGATGCCCAGCTCGCGCTCGCGCATCAGGGTGTAGATCCGGGCGATGTCCTTACGGACGGACTTGAGCCGACCGTGGTTCTCGAGCTGGCCCGTCGCCGCCTGGAAGCGGAGATTGAACAGCTCTTCCTTGGCCTCGCGGAGCTTGTTGAGAAGCTCCTCGCCGCCCAGTTCGCGCAGCTCGGACGCCTTGGTACCGGCCGACATCACGACTCACCTGCCTCGCGCCGAACGATCCGGCACTTCATCGGAAGCTTGTGAGCAGCGCGGGTAAGCGCCTCACGAGCAATCTTCTCGTTCGGGTAGGACAGCTCGAACATCACCCGACCGGGCTTGACGTTCGCGATCCACCACTCGGGAGAACCCTTACCGGAACCCATGCGGGTCTCGGCAGGCTTCTTCGTCAGGGGGCGGTCCGGGTAGATGTTGATCCAGACCTTGCCGCCACGCTTGATGTGGCGGGTCATCGCGATACGAGCTGCCTCGATCTGGCGGTTCGTCACGTACGCCGGGGTCAGCGCCTGGATGCCGTACTCGCCGAACGCAACCTGCGTGCCACCCTTGGACATACCGCTGCGCTTCGGGTGGTGCTGCTTGCGGTGCTTGACCCTACGGGGGATCAGCATTTCGGTCAGGCCTCCGTTCCGGTGCTCTCAGCCGGAGCAGCGGCGGCGGGAGCCTCGGCCTTGGGGGCCTCGGCTGCCGGCGCGGACTGCTGCGGCTTGCGACCGCGACCGCCACGCTCGCCACCGCGGCCACCACGGCCGGCCGGGCGGTCAGCGCCGCCACGGGCCGGGCGGTTGCCAGCGCGGGCAGCAGCGTTCTCGGCGCGGACCTCGGCGATGTTCTTGACGTCGCCCTTGTAGATCCAGACCTTCACACCGATGCGGCCGAAGGTCGTCTTGGCCTCGAAGAAGCCGTAGTCGACGTTCGCGCGGAGCGTGTGCAGGGGCACACGGCCCTCGCGGTAGAACTCCGAGCGGGACATCTCGGCGCCGCCGAGGCGGCCACCGCACTGGATCTTGATGCCCTTGGCGCCGGCCTTCATCGAGCTCTGCATGCTCTTGCGCATGGCACGACGGAAGGAGACGCGGGAGGAGAGCTGCTCGGCGACGGCCTGGGCCACCAGCTGAGCGTCCACCTCGGGGTTCTTGACCTCGAGGATGTTCAGCTGGACCTGCTTGCCGGTCAGCTTCTCCAGCTCGCCACGGATGCGGTCGGCCTCGGCGCCACGGCGACCGATGACGATGCCCGGGCGGGCGGTGTGGATGTCAACGCGGACGCGGTCGCGGGTGCGCTCGATCTCGACCTTCGAGATGCCGGCCCGCTCCATGCCCTTCGTCATCATGCGACGAATGGCAACGTCTTCCTTGACGTAGTCCTTGTACAGCTTGTCGGCGTACCAACGGGACTTGAAGTCCGTGGTAATGCCGAGCCGGAACCCATGCGGGTTAACCTTCTGGCCCATTACCGGGTTCCTTCCTTGCTGCTGACGACCACGGTGATGTGGCTGGTCCGCTTACGGATCCGGTAGGCACGGCCCTGAGCACGCGGACGGAACCGCTTCAGGGTCGGACCCTCGTCCACAAACGCCTCGCTGATGACCAGCGAAGAGGCGTCGGGGTGGTCGTAGTTGTGTGCGGCGTTGGCAATGGCGCTGTCCAGCACCTTGCCAACCGGCACGCTCGCGGCCTGCGGGGCGAAACGCAGGACCGCCTGAGCCTCCGTGGCATCCATGCCACGGATGAGGTCCACCACTCGGCGGGCCTTCATGGGCGTGACGCGGATGTACCGCGCCTGGGCCCTGGCTTCCATGGTTGTCCCTTCGGTGTGAGTCATAGTCGTTTCCACCCCGCGCTAGCGGCGCTTCGACTTCCGGTCGTCCTTGACGTGGCCGCGGAAGGTGCGAGTCGGCGAGAACTCGCCGAGCTTGTGGCCGACCATCGACTCGGTGACGAACACCGGGACGTGGATCTTGCCGTTGTGCACCGCGATGGTGTGACCCAGCATGGCCGGGATGATCATCGAGCGACGGGACCAGGTCTTGATGACGTTCTTGGTGCCTGCCTCGTTCTGTACGTCCACCTTCTTGATGAGGTGGCCGTCGACGAAGGGCCCCTTCTTGAGACTGCGCGGCATCTAAACCCGCTCCTAGCGCTTCTTGTTCGTCTTGCGGCGGCGGACGATGTACTTGCTCGATGCCTTCTTCGGCGAGCGAGTACGACCCTCCTTCTGTCCCCACGGCGAGACCGGATGGCGACCACCGGAGGTCTTGCCCTCACCACCACCGTGCGGGTGGTCAACCGGGTTCATCGCGACACCGCGGACGGTCGGGCGGACGCCCTTCCAGCGCATGCGGCCGGCCTTGCCCCAGTTGATGTTCGACTGCTCGGCGTTGCCGACCTCACCGATGGTGGCGCGGCAGCGGGCGTCGACCAGGCGGATCTCACCCGACGGCATACGAAGGTGGGCCATGGTGCCCTCCTTCGCCAGCAGCTGCACGGAGGCACCCGCGGAACGGGCGAACTTCGCGCCGCCGCCGGGCCGCAGCTCGATGGCGTGGATGGTCGTACCGACCGGGATGTTGCGCAGCGCCAGGTTGTTGCCGGGCTTGATGTCGGCGGCCGGGCCGTTCTCGACACGGTCGCCCTGCGTCAGGCCACGCGGCGCGATGATGTAGCGCTTCTCGCCGTCCGCGTAGTGCAGGAGCGCGATGCGCGCGGTGCGGTTCGGGTCGTACTCGATGTGCGCGACCTTGGCCGGCACGCCGTCCTTGTCGTGACGACGGAAGTCGATCACTCGGTAGGCGCGCTTGTGGCCACCGCCCTGGTGGCGAACGGTCACACGACCGGCGTTGTTACGGCCGCCCTTGCTGTGCAGGGGGCGGACCAGCGACTTCTCCGGCGTGGACCGCGTGATCTCGACAAAGTCGGCGACGCTGGAGCCACGACGGCCCGGGGTCGTCGGCTTGTACTTGCGGATACCCATTTCTCAGTCCTCGTCCGATTCCGGACGACTCGACCTCCGTCAGGAGGTCGGGCCGCCGAAGATGTCGATACGGTCGCCCTCGGCGAGGGTCACGATGGCGCGCTTGGTGTCAGCGCGCTTGCCGAAACCGGTCTTGGTGCGCTTGCGCTTACCCTGCCGGTTGATCGTGTTGACCCCGGTGACCTTGACCGAGAAGACCGCTTCCACGGCCTGCTTGATCTGGGTCTTGTTGGAGCCGGGCGCGACGATGAACGTGTACTTGTTCTCGTCGAGCAGCGCGTAGCTCTTCTCGGAAACAACCGGCTTGACGAGAACGTCGCGCGGGTCCGAGTAGGTCTTGCTGGTAACGGTCGCCTCGCTCATCAGGCGTCGCTCCCTTCGGTCTCAGCGGTCTGGGGGCCAGACACGAAGGACTCGAAGGCGGCCTGGGTGAAGACCACGTCGTCAGAGACGATCACGTCGTACGTGTTCAGCTGGCCCGGCTCCAGGATGTGCACCTGGGGCAGGTTGCGGGCGGACAGCCACGCGGCCTCGTCGGCGCGGTCGACGACCAGGAGCAGGTTCTTGCGCTCCGAGATCTTGCCGAACAGCGTCTTCGCGGCCTTCGTGGAGACTGCACCGTCGACCACGCCGGTGACGACGTGGATACGGGAGTGGCGTGCCCGGTCGGAGAGGGCACCGCGCAGGGCGGCGGCCTTCATCTTCTTCGGGGTCCGCTGCGAGTAGTCACGCGGCTGCGGGCCGTGGACGACGCCACCGCCGGCGAACTGCGGCGCACGGGTCGAACCCTGGCGCGCGCGGCCGGTGCCCTTCTGGCGGTACGGCTTGCGGCCACCACCACGGACTTCGCCGCGGGTCTTGGTCTTGTGCGTGCCCTGACGGGCAGCTGCCAGCTGTGCGACAACGACCTGGTGGATCAGCGGAACGCTGGTCTTCGCGTCGAAGATCTCCGAGGGGAGCTCGACGGTACCGGCCTTGTCGCCTGCCGGCGAAAGGATGTCAATGGTGCTCATTACCTCAAGCCCCCTTGGCCGCGGTACGGACCAGGACGAGGCCGCCGTTCGGACCGGGGACTGCACCCTTGATGAGGAGCAGACCCTTCTCCGCGTCAACCGCGTGGATGGTCAGGTTCTGGGTGGTGACACGCTCGTTGCCCATGCGACCCGCCATGCGCATGCCCTTGAAGACACGGCCGGGGGTGGCACAGCCACCGATGGAGCCGGGCATGCGGTGCACACGGTGGGCACCGTGGGACGCCTTGCCACCCTTGAAGTTGTGACGCTTCATCACACCGGCGAAGCCCTTGCCCTTGCTCTTGCCCGTGACGTCAACCTTGACGCCAGACTCGAACACCTCGGCAGTGACCTCCTGGCCCAGCGTGTACTCGCTGGCGTCAGGGGTGCGGAGCTCCACCAGGTGGCGGCGCGGGGTCACGTCGGCCTTGGCGAAGTGGCCCTTGAGGGGCTTGTTCACCTTGCGCGGGTCGATCTCGCCGAAGGCGATCTGGACCGACTCGTAGCCGTCGCTGTCGTTGGTGCGGACCTGGGTGACGACGCAGGGCCCGGCCTTGACGACGGTCACCGGGACGACCCGGTTGTTCTCGTCCCAGACCTGGGTCATGCCGAGCTTCTCGCCCAGGACGCCCTTAATGTTCTTAGCCATCTCGCGCGTCACCTCAGAGCTTGATCTCGATGTCGACGCCCGCCGGCAGGTCGAGACGCATCAGCGAGTCAACCGTCTTCGGCGTGGGGTCGAGGATGTCGATGAGGCGCTTGTGCGTGCGCATCTCGAAGTGCTCGCGCGAGTCCTTGTACTTGTGCGGCGACTTGATGACGCAGTACACGTTCTTCTCAGTGGGCAGCGGCACCGGGCCCGCGACCGACGCACCAGTGCGGGTCACCGTCTCGACGATCTTCTTCGCCGAGGAGTCGATGACCTCGTGGTCGTAGGCCTTGAGCCGGATGCGGATCTTCTGTCCCGCCATGGCTACTAGTAGTCCTGTCTCTCGTAACGCTCTGGAACCCGGGGGTTCTAAGGACTCCGTCTCCGACCCACGCGGTCGGGCGTGTCGCATCCCCTCTACGCAGATCTCCCGAAGGATTTCCCAACCAAGGGGGTGCGGGCCCGAGGACCGCGAGACCGGGGGCGGAACACCCACCGGGTGCCTGGCCTGTGCCCCACTGACGCTTCCCGAAAGATTCCCGTACGTCCGACCCGCAAGGGGTCGACGAGTACTGTGGGACTCGCTTCCGGTCCTCCCGGCGGGAGGCGCGCAGCATTGACACTCAACCGAGCAACCTGGTCAGTGTGCCATACGGGGCGTGAGCCTGGCCAATCGGGCGGAGGATCTTACCCCGCGTGATCGCCGGGTCAAACGCGGGCGCGCACCGGGAGCCGTGCCGGGCACCGCTCATCGTAATTCGGTCGAGCGTCCTGCGCCCCCGCCCCTACAGTGACCGGCCGGGCACGCCGTCGTCATCAGGGGCATCGATCATGCGTACGCACTATCC
Organism: Streptomyces sp. NPDC088246; assembly: GCF_044741025.1. NCBI lineage: Bacteria > Bacillati > Actinomycetota > Actinomycetes > Kitasatosporales > Streptomycetaceae > Streptomyces > Streptomyces sp. NPDC088246. The sequence goes on along the minus strand of NZ_JBIURV010000012.1, from coordinate 59,663 downwards.
GCGCACCGCGCATCTGCCCTGGTCCCCGGGGGCCACCTCGGACGACGTACGGATCGCGGACCTCTCCGGACTGACCGGTCGCGAGGTCGTCGTCACCGAGAAGCTGGACGGCGAGAACACCACGCTCTACGCCGACGGACTCCACGCCCGCTCGCTCGATTCCGCCCATCACCCCTCGCGGGGGTGGGTGAAGGCGCTGCAGAGCCGTATCGGGGCCCGTATACCCGAGGGGTGGCGGGTGTGCGGGGAGAACATGTTCGCGCGCCATTCGATCCCGTACGACGGCCTGGAGAGCTTCTTCTACGGCTTCTCCGTCTGGGACGGGGAGCACTGCCTGGGCTGGGACCGGACCGTCGTCCTCCTGCGCGAGCTGGGGATTCCGGTGCCGCCGGTGCTGTGGCGCGGAGTGTTCGACGCGCGGGCCGAGAAGGCGCTGCGGGCGTTGAGGCCGGACACCGGACGGCAGGAGGGGTACGTCGTACGGCCCGCGGACGGCTTCGACGCACCGGACTTCGGGCGCCGGGTGGCGAAGTGGGTGCGGCCCGGCCACGTACAGACCGATACGCACTGGATGCACGCCCGCGTCGTGGAGAACGGGCTCGGCCCGGCCGCCGCCCTGTGGGCCGTACGGTCCGGAGCGCCGGTCGACGCGGCGGCCCTGGCCACCGCCGCAGGCACGGACGCGGGAGATGCCGGGGCCGCCCGCGCGATGGGCGACGCCCTCGACGCACTGGGCCGGACGGGCGAGGACCGGCTGACCGGGGTGCTGGCCGCGCTGCTGCACCGTTCCCGCCGCACCGGACTCGTGCCCGCGCTGGCACCGGCGCTGGGGATGCCGCTCGCCCGCCGCGTCGCGGACCTCGTCGGACTGCACCCCGCGCTGCACCGCCCGTACCCGGACGAGGAGCGCCGCACCGGGCTGGTCCGGATGTCGTTCGCCGCCGATCTGCCGCTGCTGCACGCGCTGGCCGCCACGGTGGCGGACACCGCCGGGGCGCGCGAGCAGGTGGAGTGGTCGGCGCTGCACGCGGAGGGCCTGGCGGAACCGGCCGGGCTGCGGGAGGCCTTCGCGGGGCTGGACCCGGAGAGCGCCGACCGCTGCCGGGCGCAGGCCCGTGAGGCGTATGCCCTGGGCCGGGTCACCACCGCCGAGGAGGCGGTCGCCGCGACCTGGCGGTGGCGGGCCGGGGACTTCCCGCGCCTGGTCCATCTGGTCGGCCCGTCCGGCAGCGGCAAGAGCACCTTCGGGCGTGCGCTGCCCGGCGTCGACACCTACCTCTCGCTCGACGATCTGCGCCTGGCCCGGGGTTCGCGCGCCGACCAGAAGGCCAACGGGGACGTACTGCGCGAGGGGCTCGACCGGCTGGACGCGGCGCTCACGGCGGGCTCCACGGTCGTCTGGGACGCCACCTCGCTCAACGCGCACCAGCGCTCCCTGGTGCACGCGGTCGCCCGGCGCAGGGACGCGCTGCTCACCCACGCCGTGGCCCTGGTCGGCGAGGCGGAGCTGATCCGCCGCAACGGGCGTCGCAGCCACCCCGTACCGGCCGAGGTACTGACCTCGCAGCTGCACAGATTCGTGCCCCCGTACCCCGGCCAGGCACACCGCACCTGGTACATCGGCGCGAGCGGAACCGTGGAGGACAGGGCGTAGATGCGTACCAGCGAGGAGATCTACCACCGGGTCCGCTGGGACGCCCGGTTCGACCCGGCGCGCTTCGTACTGGGCGTGGCGCAGCGCGGGACCGTGCCCAAGCGGGTGCCGCTGCCCCGCTTCACGCCCGGCGGGGACATCCCCTGGCACCGGGTGCTGTTCTTCGAGGCGGACGGTGAGCTGGTGTGGGACCGGTCCTCGGGCGTGGACCGGATCGACGCGACGGACGCCGGGCGGGTGCGCGCCCCGCGCCGGCTGCCGTCCCCGTACTTCGTCTCCCGCACGCCGCACGCGTACTCCGTGGCGGAGGCCGCCTGGACACCCGTGCCCGAGGACGCACCGGCGACCGCGCAGTCCGCTTCCCTGGCGCTGCTGACCTGGAACACCCTCTGGGACCGCTACGACAGCGACCGCATCGACACCGCCCGGCGCCGGCCGCTGCTCCTCGACGCCCTGCGCGCGGCGGACGCGGATGTCATCGCTCTCCAGGAGGCCGAACCCGCCCTGCTCGGCCTGTTGTTGGCCACGCCCTGGGTCCGCGAGAGCTACATCCTCTGGTCGGACCCGGCCGGCCGGGATGTCGCCGACTGCGGTCTGCTGCTGCTCAGCAGAGTCCCCGTGCGGGAGGCGGGCCTGCATGCCCTCGGCCCGCACAAGGCGGTCGCGGCCGTCGTCGTGGAGACCGCGGAAGGACCGGTCACGGTCGCCGTCACCCATCTCAGCAGCGACCACTCGGCGAATGGCGCCGGTCGGCGCGATGCCGAACTGGCCGATCTGGCAACGGGGTTGGCGGCAGTCGAGGGCGATGTGACGCTGCTCGGCGACTTCAACGACGGCGGGGACACCCCGCAGGACCGGCTGGGGATGGCGGACGCCTGGAGCCGGGTGCACGGCGCGGGCGACCGGACGCCGACCTTCGATCCGTCCGTCAATCCGCTGGCCGCCGTCTCCTCACTGACGGGGCGTGTGTCCCGGCTGGACCGGGTGCTGGTCCGCTCGGAGCGGCTGCGGCCCGTGTCGGCGGCGCTGCTGGGCGACGTACCGACGCCGGACGGGCTGTACGTGTCGGACCACTTCGGGGTACGGGTGGAACTGTCCGGGGCGGCGGCGGACGGACCGGAGGCCGACGCGGCAGAGATCGTCCGCCGGGTGGCCGCCGCCCTGCCCGAGGGCCGCGTCCATCCGGTCGGCTCGCGGCGGATGGGCTGTGCGCTGCCCGGCGCCGATGTGGACCTGGTCGCGGCGCTGTCCGGTGACGGGGGTCTCCCGGGGATACGGGAGCGGCTGACCGCTGCCCTGCCGGAGGCCGTCGGTCTGCGCGAGGTGACCGGTGCGCGCGTACCCGGTCTGCGTTTCTGCCTCGACGGGCTCCGGGTCGACCTGGTGATCGTCGCGACCGGTGACCTCTCCCCGGACGTGGCGGTCGCCCGCCGCAGCGAACTGGGCGAGGCGGCGGCCACGGCGCTCAGCGCGGTGAGCGACGCGGACGCGGTGCTCGCGGCGGCGGACCCGCACCGGGCCGCGTTCACCCGCCTCGCGCGCGAGGTGAAGGCCTGGGCCCGGGCACGCGGCCTGGACTCCGCACCGTGCGGCGGACTGCCCGGCCTCGCCTGGTCCGTACTGGCGGCCCGCACCGCCCACGAGGCCGGTGATCTGCCGCCGCTCCCCCTGCTCCGGCACTTCTTCGCAACCTGGGCCGCGTGGGACTGGAACCGGCCGGTCGGCTCCGGGGAGGCGGGCGAACTCCCCCTCACCGTGCTGACTCCGACCGCCCCCGTCCGCTCCTGCACCTCGCAGGTCTCCCCCACAGGCCGCGACCTCATCGCCGGGGAACTCTTCCGCGCCTGGGAAATCCTGGAGTCCGCCGCCGTCTCCGACCCCGTACCGCACGCCCTGCTCTGCGCCCCGCCGCCCCTGCACCTCCGTCACGCCGCCTGGGCGATCGTCTCCGTACGCCCTGGCCCCGACGAGGGCCGCTTCCGGGGCCGGCTCCTGGCCCTGCTCGCCGCTCTCGCCGAAGCGGGCTCCCCGGACGCCCACGCCTGGCCCCGCCCGTTCGGCGCGGACGCGTCCCGCATCCAGTACGCCATCGGCCTGGGACGGACCCCGCCGGACGAGGCCCGGCTCGCGGAGATCGGCGCCCGGCTGCTGCGAGGCATCCCGGAGGCGGGCCTGCGCCGGACGGGCCGGGGCGCGGCGCCGGAGCTGCGGTGACGGAAACCGGCGGCAACCCGCCTGGGAGAATCCAGCCGTGAACGAGAGCGCCATTGCGGCCTGGGCTCTGCGCCCCGCCGAACCGGAGGACGTCGAGGTCATAGCCGGGCTCAGGGCCACCGTGATGCGCCCCGACCTGGAGCGGCTCGGGCGCTACGACGAGCACCGCGTACGGCAGCGGCTGCGGGACGTCTACGCACCGGAGTACACCTCGGTCGTCGTCGCGGACGGCAGGTTCGCGGGCTGCGTCACCCTGCGGCCGGTCGAGGACGGGCTGTGGCTGGAGAACTTCTACCTCTCCCCCGCCCTCCAGGGCCGCGGCATCGGCACCGCCGTGCTGCGCTCGCTGCTCGCGCGGGCCGACGAGGAAGGCGTGACCGTGCGCCTGGACGTACTGCAGGGCAGCGCTGCCCGCGCGCTCTATGAACGGCACGGGTTCACCGAGGAACGACAGGACCCGATCGACGTGTTCATGGTGCGCACACCCACACGCTAGGCCGTCCGGGCCCCTCGGCCCACACCCGTAGAAACCCAGGCAACCCACCCCTGGGAATCTCCGTCTATCCCCCCGCAGCAGCGGTCGGCCCCCCGCCGCCGTCTGCACGGATTCGGTACGCAGCACAGGGCCGCACAGCCGCCCGCTGCGGGGGAAGTGGACGGAGCACGGTGTGACGGACGAACCTGCGCTGCGCGCATCTCGCACGGGAGTGTCGCGGCGCACTCTGCTGATGGCGGCGGCCGGTGCGATGAGCCCGGCAGTCCTGAGCGCCTGCACCGCGCCTTCGCCGCCCCGCCGCCGCAACCCCACCGCGGACCCGACGCCCGGCCTGCCGATCAGCACCTCGCACCAGGCCCTGATGATGCAGATCCTCGCCCACCCGGACGACGACCTGTACTTCATGAACCCGGACACGCAACAGGCCCTCGACACCGGAACGCCGCTGGTCTGTGTCTATCTGACCGCGGGCGAGGCCACCGGCATCAACCGCGCGCCCGGCCGCCCGCAGCCCGCCCCCGACAAGGCCGCGTACTCCTCCTCCCGCCATCAGGGGCTCCGGCAGGCATACGCGACGCTGCTGGGCCTCGACAGGTTCACGGACTGGCAGAAGTCCGTCATCGACCTGCACGGCAACCACCGCGCCGAGATCAACCGCCTCAGCAACGGCGGCCGCAAGGTCGAGCTGATCTTCATCAACACCGCCATGCACACCTCGTACGGGCGTCTCGGGCTGCCCAGCCTCTGGCAGGACCGAAGGCTCGTCCTGCCGACCGTCGTCGCCGACAACTCCCCGCTGAAGCGGGCCGGTTCGTACACGTACGACGGGCTGATCGACGTCCTGGTCGGGCTGTTCGACCGGTTCCGGCCCAGCACGGTGCACACCATGGACCCGGACCCCGACGTCCAGCACAGCAGCGAACTCGTCCGCCGCCGGGACAGCGAGCAGCCGGGCTACTCCGACCACCCCGACCACACCGCGGCCGCGCTGTTCACCTGGACGGCGCTGATCCGGTGGGTGGCTCAGGCCACCGAGGACGGCGGTGAGGTGCCGAGCTTCGCCACCACGGCGTTCCGCGGCTACTACAACCGGCACTGGCCGAAGAATCTGCCGCCCGCCGTGCTGGCGGAGAAGGCCTCGCACCTGGTGCCGTACGGGGGTTCGATCCACTGGCGCTGCGGCAACTCCGCGGGCTGCGGGGACTACGGCGTGGGCGGCAACCGGCCGCTGACCAACCGGAAAGGCTGGGTACGGTCCACCCACTACCGATACCCGGGCCCTCGGCCCGCCGTCGCCACCGACCCGGACGGCAGGCTCGTCGCATACGGGGTGCTGGGGCTGCGGGCGGTGCGCTGGCGCGAGAGCGCCCCGGGCAGCGGGGTGTGGGACACGCCGGACGACCTCGGCGGCGGCCCGCTCGCCCCGATCCTGGGCAGCGCGACCCTGCCTGACGGGCGGCAATTGCTCTTCGGACTGCGGTTCGCGGCGCTCAGCGGGCACGGGGCGGACAACGAGCGCGAGATCGTCGCGCTGGAGCAGCGCTCTCCGGGCGGCGGTTTCCGTCCCTGGCAGGGGCTGGGGAACCCGGAGCGCGCCCATGACGCCGGGCGCCGGATCGGTCTCCCGGTCGTGGTCGCCGCACCCGACGGGCGGGTCCATCTCTTCGTACGGAACGCGGAGAAGGGCCTCAGCACCCGGGTACGGGACACGGACGGCCGGTGGAGCGGGTGGCGGGACACCGGCGGGGGCGAGGTCCAGGACGGGCTGACCGCTGTGGTGGACGACGCGGGACGTGTCCATGTCTTCGCGGCGGGCCGCTACGCGGTGCATCACTGGACCCAGGACGCGCCCGGGGACGAGGTCACCGCACGCACCCAGATCAGCGGCGTACCGGTGCCGGGGGACGGCCCGGCCGCACTGGCCCGTGCGGACGGGACCGTCGAACTGTTCTACCGCGCGGCGGCGAAGGCCCGCCTGACGACCGTGATGACCGGGGAGACGGCTGACGAGACCGGCATCGACGGGTACGGGCGGCTGATCAAGGACCGGGTGGGCTTCGACGGGTACGGGCCGGTGTCCGCCGCGGGGTCGCCGCGCGGCCCGGTGCTGCTCGGCCGCACCGAGAAGGGCCTGATCCAGCTCCGTACGTCCCAAGGGATCTCCGTACGCGAGCGCGGGCCGGTGGCGCTGGACGGGCCCGCGCTGCATGTCGGCAGGGACGGGCGGCCGGCGGTGGTGGTGGCGCTGGGGATCGACGCCCACCCCTGGCTCTGGCGCCCCCGGCCGGCCTGACGACGCAGGCGGGCACAGGCCGAAGGACAGCGGCTGTCATCCTCTGATCACGCTCAAGGTGATGATCGCCGAGGACATGACGGTCGTACGGGAGGGACTGGTCTCCGTACTGACGCGCGAACCCGGCGTCGAGGTCGTGGCCCGGGCCGCCCACGGGGACGAGGTCCTCGCCACCGCGTCGGCCGCCCGGCCCGACGTGGCGGCAGCCGCACCACGGGCCGAACCCGACGCCCGGACACGCCACGAGCCCCCGCAACTCGACGGGACACCGTGGGCTGACTCGGGGCCCGCATGACGTCGGTCGACGCCGAAGGGCCCCGGTCCACCGCTTGCGCGGCGGGCCGGGGCCCTTCTTGGTGCTCTGTGCGGAGCAACCAGGTCAGACAGTCAGGTAATTACTTGACGATCTTGGTGACCTGGCCGGCGCCCACGGTCCGGCCACCCTCACGGATGGCGAACTTCAGGCCCTCTTCCATGGCGACCGGCTGGATCAGCGTGACGTTCATGACGGTGTTGTCGCCCGGCATGACCATCTCGGTGCCCTCGGGAAGGGTCACAACGCCCGTCACGTCCGTGGTACGGAAGTAGAACTGCGGGCGGTAGTTGTTGAAGAAGGGGGTGTGACGGCCACCCTCGTCCTTCGACAGGATGTAGGCCTGGGCCTCGAACTCGGTGTGCGGCGTGACCGAACCGGGCTTGATGATGACCTGGCCGCGCTCGACGTCCTCGCGCTTGATGCCACGGAGGAGCAGACCGACGTTCTCACCGGCCTGGCCCTCGTCGAGCAGCTTGCGGAACATCTCGATGCCGGTGACCGTGGTGGTGGTCTTCTCCTGCTTGATACCGACGATGTCGACGGTCTCGTTGACCTTCAGGACACCACGCTCGATACGACCGGTGACGACGGTGCCACGACCGGTGATCGTGAAGACGTCCTCGATCGGCATCAGGAACGGCTTGTCGACGTCGCGCTCGGGCTGCGGGATCGACTCGTCGACGGCCTTCATCAGGTCGAGGACGGTCTGGCCCCACTCCTTGTCGCCCTCAAGAGCCTTGAGCGCCGAGACCTTGACGACCGGAAGGTCGTCGCCCGGGAACTCGTACTCGGAGAGGAGCTCACGGACCTCGAGCTCGACGAGCTCCAGGATCTCCTCGTCGTCCACCATGTCGGCCTTGTTCAGGGCGACAACGATGTACGGAACGCCGACCTGGCGGGCCAGGAGCACGTGCTCCTTGGTCTGCGGCATCGGGCCGTCGGTGGCGGCGACCACGAGGATGGCGCCGTCCATCTGCGCCGCACCCGTGATCATGTTCTTGATGTAGTCGGCGTGACCCGGGCAGTCGACGTGCGCGTAGTGACGCGACTCCGTCTGGTACTCGACGTGCGCGATCGAGATCGTGATACCGCGCTGGCGCTCCTCGGGAGCCTTGTCGATCTGGTCGAAGGCCGAGGCCTCGTTCAGGTCCGGGTACGCGTCGTGCAGCACCTTGGTAATGGCGGCCGTGAGGGTCGTCTTACCGTGGTCAATGTGACCGATGGTGCCGATGTTGACGTGCGGCTTAGTCCGCTCGAACTTCGCCTTCGCCACTGGGTCCTCCTGTGGAGTGGTTCTGTACGCCTTGCTTCATCGGCGCCAGGTGATCTTTGCTGGGATGCCGGGGCCGGGGGCATTCACCGCATTGCTTGCGCTCTGCGACGAATGCCCCACCAGGCTCCGGTGACAAGCCTAAAGCGTGAGCTCGGGAGAGTTACTCGCCCTTGGCCTTCGCGATGATCTCCTCGGCGACGTTCCGCGGAACCTCGGCGTAGGAGTCGAACTGCATCGAGTAGCTTGCGCGACCCGAGGTCTTGCTGCGGAGGTCTCCGACGTAGCCGAACATCTCCGAGAGGGGCACGAGGCCCTTCACGACGCGAGCGCCGCTGCGCTCCTCCATGGCCTGGATCTGGCCACGGCGGGAGTTGAGGTCGCCGATGACATCGCCCATGTAGTCCTCGGGCGTGGTGACCTCGACGGCCATCATCGGCTCGAGGAGCACGGGGGACGCCTTGCGGGCACCCTCCTTGAACGCCTGCGAACCGGCGATCTTGAAGGCGAGCTCGGAGGAGTCGACCTCGTGGTAACCACCGTCGAGAAGGGTGACGCGGACGCCCACCATCTCGTAGCCGGCCAGGATGCCGAACTGCATGGCCTCCTGAGCACCCGCGTCCACCGAGGGGATGTACTCACGGGGGATGCGGCCACCGGTGACCTTGTTGACGAACTCGTAGGACGCGTCGCCACCCTCGATGGGCTCAAGGGCGATCTGCACCTTCGCGAACTGGCCGGTACCACCAGTCTGCTTCTTGTGCGTGTAGTCGATGCGCTCGACGGCCTTGCGGATCGTCTCGCGGTACGCGACCTGCGGCTTGCCGACGTTCGCCTCGACGCGGAACTCGCGCTTCATGCGGTCGACGAGCACCTCGAGGTGAAGCTCGCCCATACCACCGATGATGGTCTGGCCGGTCTCCTCGTCGGAGTGCACCTGGAAGGACGGGTCCTCCTCGGAGAGGCGCTGGATGGCGACACCCAGCTTCTCCTGGTCGCCCTTGGACTTGGGCTCGATGGCGACCTGAATGACCGGCGCCGGGAAGTCCATGGACTCCAGGATGACCGGGTTCTTGTCGTCACACAGCGTCTCACCGGTGGTGGTCTGCTTCAGGCCCATGACGGCGATGATGTCGCCCGCGCCCACCGACGAGATCTCCTCACGCTTGTTCGCGTGCATGCGGTAGATCTTGCCGATGCGCTCCTTCTTGCCCTTGACCGAGTTCAGCACCGCGGTGCCGGCCTCGAGGCGGCCGGAGTAGATCCGGACGAAGGTGAGCTTGCCGAGGTGCGGGTCGCTCGCGATCTTGAACGCCAGGCCGGAGAACGGCTCGTCGTCCGAGGGCTTGCGCTTGATGACAACCTCGGGGTCCTTGACGTCGTGGCCCTCGATGGCCTCGACGTCCAGGGGGGAAGGCAGGTAGCGGACGACCGCGTCGAGCAGGGGCTGGACGCCCTTGTTCTTGAACGCCGTGCCACAGAACACCGGGGTGACGGTGACCGAGTCGGCACTGCCCTTCGATGCGAGGGTGATCCGACGGATCGCCTCGTGCAGCTGTTCCTCGGTGGGCTCGACGCCCTCCAGGTACAGCTCCATCATCTGGTCGTCGTTCTCGGAGACGGCCTCGAGCAGCTTGCCGCGCCACTCCTGAGCTGCCTCGATGTGGGTGTCCGGGATGTCGACCGTGTCGTACATCTCACCCTTGGCGGCCTCTTCCGGCCACACAAAGGCCTTCATCGACACGAGGTCGACGACGCCCTTGAAGTCGGCCTCGGCGCCGATGGGGAGCTGCATGACGAGCGGGACCGCACCGAGGCGGTCGACGATCATGTCGACGCAGCGGTGGAACTCGGCACCCGTGCGGTCGAGCTTGTTGACGAAGCAGATACGCGGCACGCCGTAGCGGTCCGCCTGACGCCAGACAGTCTCGGACTGGGGCTCGACGCCCGCCACACCGTCGAACACGGTGACAGCGCCGTCGAGGACGCGGAGCGAACGCTCCACCTCGACGGTGAAGTCGACGTGACCCGGGGTGTCGATGATGTTGATGGTGTGGTCAACATCATTGAGCGGCCAGTGACAGGTCGTCGCGGCGGACGTGATCGTGATGCCGCGCTCCTGCTCCTGCTCCATCCAGTCCATCGTGGCAGCGCCGTCGTGGACTTCACCGATCTTGTACGAAACGCCGGTGTAGAACAGGATCCGCTCAGTGGTGGTCGTCTTGCCCGCGTCGATGTGGGCCATGATCCCAATGTTGCGGACCTTGGCCAGGTCAAGCGAAGTGGTGGCCATAAGGCTCAATCTTCTCTCGGTCTCGATGTGGGTAGCGACTACCAGCGGTAGTGCGCGAAGGCCTTGTTGGACTCGGCCATCTTGTGGGTGTCCTCGCGCTTCTTGACGGCAGCGCCAAGACCGTTGGAGGCGTCGAGCAGCTCGTTCATGAGGCGCTCGGTCATGGTCTTCTCGCGGCGGGCGCGGGAGTAACCCACGAGCCAGCGCAGCGCGAGGGTGGAGGCGCGACCGGGCTTGACCTCGATCGGCACCTGGTAGGTGGCGCCACCGACACGGCGGGACTTGACCTCGAGCGAGGGCTTGACGTTCTCAAGCGCGCGCTTCAGCGTGATGACCGGGTCGTTGCCGGTCTTCTCGCGGAGGCCTTCCATGGCGCCGTACACGATCCGCTCGGCAGTGGAACGCTTGCCGTTGAGCAGGATCTTGTTGATCAGCGAGGTGACAAGAGGAGAACCGTAGACCGGGTCGATGATGACCGGGCGCTTCGGGGCGGGGCCCTTACGAGGCATTCTTACTTCTCCTTCTTGGCGCCGTAGCGGCTGCGGGCCTGCTTGCGGTTCTTGACACCCTGAGTGTCAAGGGAGCCGCGGATGATCTTGTAACGAACACCCGGCAGGTCCTTCACACGGCCACCACGCACGAGCACGATGGAGTGCTCCTGCAGGTTGTGTCCCTCACCCGGGATGTAGGCCGTGACCTCGATACCGGAGGTCAGACGCACACGCGCGACCTTACGGAGTGCCGAGTTCGGCTTCTTCGGGGTGGTCGTGAACACACGCGTGCAGACGCCGCGGCGCTGGGGCGAACCCTCGAGTGCGGGCGTCTTGTTCTTCTCGACCTTGTCCTGCCGGCCCTTCCGGACCAGCTGCTGGATCGTAGGCACTACTTCTCCGGTTTCTGTGTGCCGTTCGTGAAACTAACCTGGAACGTCACCGACCCACGCGGTCGGGTGTGTCGAATACTGCGGGCCCCTGCCGCAAGGCAGAAGGGGGCGCAGATTGCGGTGGCCACTGACGGACTCGCCATGCGGTTGAGGACACGCACACGAGCCCAGGCACACCCCAGGCACAAGGTCTGAGCGTACCTATCGCATCCACTCCGGTCAAAACAAATGCCATGCACCGGTACACGCCGTGCGTCGGCCGTCTCAGCGCGTGACGAGCACCGCTGCGACGAACCCTGCCAAGAGCAACGTCCAGCCGACGATCGACACCCAGCCCAGCAAGAGCCCGGCGACCGCCAGGCCGTCGCCCTGCTCGTCGCCGCGGCGTATCTCCTTGCGGGCCATGTGCCCGAGAACCACCGCGGGCACGCCCGTCACCACGGTCACCGGAGCCAGTACGCCGAACAGCAGCGCACCCTTGGCCTTGCCGTTCGTCCTGGGCTGCGGCGCGGACAGGAAGGTCGCCGGCACCGCGGCGCCGGGATGTCCGGCGGGTGCGGGCTGGGCGAACGCGGGACCCTGCGGCAGGTCTCCGACGAGAAGGGTCAACTCCCCGACCGTACGGGCCGCGTGGGCCCGCGCAACCCGCTTCTCCAACTCGTCGCTCTCAAGACGCCCCTCCGCGAAACCGGCCCGCAGCACATCGACAGCGCGCTCGCGCTCCGCGTGCGAGGCCAGCATCGACGGGCTCTGCGCGGACAGCCGGTCGGGCTGCCTCGACGGATACGACACAAGCATCTCCCCCTGCTTCCCCCATGCGTGACGGGATCGACTTTACGCCTGCTGGCACACGCCGGAGGGCGGCCACCCCGTGCACAACGGGGTGACCGCCCTCCGGTCGATCAAGCGACTCGCTTACTGGTTGTACGGACCGTAGTCGTAGTCCTCCAGCGGAACGGCCTGGCCGGAGCCCGTGCCGAACGGCGAGTAGTCGATGTCGTCGTAGCCGACGGCCGAGTACATCGCGGCCTTGGCCTCCTCGGTCGGCTCGACCCGGATGTTGCGGTAGCGGGACAGACCCGTACCGGCCGGGATGAGCTTACCGATGATGACGTTCTCCTTGAGGCCGATCAGGGAGTCCGACTTGGCGTTGATCGCCGCGTCGGTCAGAACCCTGGTCGTCTCCTGGAAGGACGCCGCCGACAGCCACGACTCGGTGGCGAGCGAGGCCTTGGTGATACCCATCAGCTGCGGACGGCCGGAGGCGGGGTGACCGCCCTCGGTGACCACACGACGGTTCTCGGTCTCGAACTTCGACCGCTCGACGAGCTCGCCCGGCAGCAGCTCCGCGTCGCCGGACTCGATGATCGTCACACGGCGCAGCATCTGCCGGATGATGATCTCGATGTGCTTGTCGTGGATCGACACGCCCTGCGAGTTGTAGACCTTCTGGACTTCGCCGACCAGGTGGACCTGGACCGCGCGCTGACCGAGGATGCGCAGCACGTCGTGCGGGTTGGTGGCACCCACGGTGAGCTTCTGGCCCACCTCGACGTGGTCGCCCTCGCCCACGAGCAGACGGGCACGCTTCGAGATCGGGAACGGCGTCTCGTCGCTGCCGTCGTCCGGGGTGACGACGATCTTCTTGGTCTTCTCGGTCTCCTCGATACGGATGCGGCCGGCCGCCTCCGAGATCGGGGCGACACCCTTGGGCGTACGGGCTTCGAAGAGCTCGACGACTCGGGGCAGACCCTGGGTGATGTCGTCACCGGCCACACCACCGGTGTGGAAGGTACGCATCGTCAGCTGGGTACCGGGCTCACCGATGGACTGGGCGGCGATGATGCCGACCGCCTCACCGATGTCGACCAGCTTGCCGGTGGCGAGCGAGCGTCCGTAGCAGAAGGCACAGGTGCCGACCGCGGACTCACAGGTCAGGACCGAACGGGTCTTGACCTCCTCGACGCCGGCGCCCACCAGGGCGTCGATCAGGACGTCACCGAGGTCGACGTTGGCAGGTGCGATGACCTTGCCGTCGACGACGACGTCCTCGGCGAGCATGCGGGCGTAGACCGAGGTCTCGACGTCCTCCGTCTTGCGGAGCACACCGTCCGCACCCTTGACGGCGATCTTCAGCTTGAGGCCACGGTCGGTGCCGCAGTCCTCCTCGCGAATGATCACGTCCTGCGAGACGTCCACCAGACGACGGGTCAGGTAACCCGAGTCGGCGGTACGCAGGGCGGTGTCCGCCAGACCCTTACGGGCACCGTGCGTGGAGATGAAGTACTCCAGAACGGTGAGGCCCTCACGGAAGGACGCCTTGATGGGACGCGGGATCGTCTCGTTCTTGGCGTTGGACACCAGACCACGCATACCGGCGATCTGACGCATCTGCATCATGTTTCCTCGGGCACCCGAGTCAACCATCATGAAGATGGGGTTCGTCTTGGGGAAGTTCGCGTTCATCGCCTCGGCAACCTCGTTGGTCGCCTTGGTCCAGATCGCGATGAGTTCCTGCGTGCGCTCGTCCTTGGTGATCAGACCGCGCTCGTACTGCTTCTGGACCTTCTCGTCCTGCGCCTCGTAGCCGGCGACGATCGCCTTCTTGGCCTCGGGGACCACGACGTCGGAGATGGCCACGGTGACACCGGAACGGGTCGCCCAGAAGAAGCCCGCCGCCTTCAGGTTGTCGAGCGTCGCCGCCACGATGACCTTGGGGTAGCGCTCGGCGAGGTCGTTGACGATCTCGGAGAGCTGCTTCTTGCCGACGGAGTAGTCGACGAACGGGTAGTCCTCGGGCAGCAGCTCGTTGAAGAGCGCGCGGCCCAGGGACGTACGCAGCCGGAACGTGTCGCCCTGCTGGTACTCCTGCTCGCCTTCCTCGGCGACCGGCGGCACCCAGCCACGCGGCGGGATGGTGCCCACCGGGAAGCGGATGTCGACCTTCGCCTGGAGCGACAGCTCGCGGGCGTCGAAGGCCATGATCGCCTCGGCCGTGGAACCGAAGGAACGGCCCTGGCCGACGACCTTGCGCTCCTCCTCGTCCGTGGTGAGGAAGAACAGGCCCAGCACCATGTCCTGGGTCGGCATGGTGACGGGACGACCGTCGGCCGGCTTCAGGATGTTGTTCGAGGACAGCATCAGGATGCGGGCCTCGGCCTGCGCCTCCGCGGAGAGCGGCAGGTGCACGGCCATCTGGTCACCGTCGAAGTCCGCGTTGAACGCGGTGCAGACGAGCGGGTGGATCTGGATGGCCTTGCCCTCGACGAGCTGCGGCTCGAAGGCCTGGATGCCGAGGCGGTGCAGGGTCGGTGCACGGTTCAGCAGCACCGGGTGCTCGGCGATGACCTCTTCGAGGACGTCGTACACCACGGTGCGGCCACGCTCGACCATGCGCTTGGCCGACTTGATGTTCTGCGCGTGGTTCAGGTCGACCAGGCGCTTCATCACGAACGGCTTGAAGAGCTCCAGCGCCATGGCCTTGGGCAGACCGCACTGGTGCAGCTTCAGCTGCGGACCGACGACGATCACGGAACGCGCGGAGTAGTCCACACGCTTACCGAGAAGGTTCTGACGGAAACGACCCTGCTTGCCCTTCAGCATGTCGCTGAGGGACTTGAGCGGGCGGTTACCGGGACCGGTGACCGGGCGACCGCGGCGGCCGTTGTCGAACAGCGCGTCGACGGCCTCCTGCAGCATCCGCTTCTCGTTGTTCACGATGATCTCGGGGGCGCCGAGGTCAAGGAGACGCTTGAGGCGGTTGTTGCGGTTGATCACACGGCGGTACAGGTCGTTCAGGTCGGAGGTCGCGAAGCGGCCACCGTCCAGCTGCACCATCGGACGCAGGTCCGGCGGGATGACCGGCACGCAGTCGAGCACCATGCCCTTGGGCTTGTTGCTGGTCTGCAGGAACGCGGAGACGACCTTGAGGCGCTTGAGCGCACGGGTCTTCTTCTGGCCCTTGCCGGTACGGATGATCTCGCGGAGGCGCTCGGCCTCCTCGTCGAGGTCGAACGACTCCAGGCGCTTCTGCAGAGCAGCGGCACCCATGCAGCCGTCGAAGTACGTGCCGAAGCGGTCACGCAGCTCGCGGTAGAGCAGCTCGTCGCCCTCCAGGTCCTGGACCTTGAGGTTCTTGAAGCGGCTCCACACCTCGTCGAGACGGTCGATCTCGCGCTGCGCACGGTCGCGCAGCTGCTTCATCTCACGCTCGGCACCTTCGCGCACCTTGCGACGCACGTCGGCCTTGGCACCCTCGGCCTCGAGCTCGGCCAGGTCGGTCTCGAGCTTCTTGGCGCGGGCCTCGAGGTCGGCGTCGCGACGGTTCTCGACCTGCTGACGCTCGACGGAGACGTGCGCCTCCAGCGAGGGCAGGTCACGCGTACGGCGCTCCTCGTCCACGAACGTGATCATGTACGCGGCGAAGTAGATGACCTTCTCGAGGTCCTTCGGCGCGAGGTCGAGCAGGTAGCCGAGGCGCGACGGGACGCCCTTGAAGTACCAGATGTGGGTGACGGGAGCGGCAAGCTCGATGTGGCCCATGCGCTCACGGCGCACCTTGGCGCGCGTGACCTCGACGCCACAACGCTCACAGATGATGCCCTTGAAGCGGACACGCTTGTACTTGCCGCAGTAGCACTCCCAGTCCCGGGTCGGACCGAAGATCTTCTCGCAGAAGAGTCCGTCCTTTTCGGGCTTGAGCGTGCGGTAGTTGATGGTCTCCGGCTTCTTCACTTCGCCGTGGGACCAGGTCCGGATGTCGTCCGCGGTGGCAAGGCCGATCCGCAGCTCGTCGAAGAAGTTGACGTCGAGCACTTGTCGTCAATCCCTCTTTCGGGGGTTCGAGCCCCCTCGCGTCACGCGAGAAATCGGGGCACTTCAGCAATGGTCTGAACGGGTCCGGGGAGAGCCGGCCGGATCACGAGGATCCGGCCGGCCAACCCGTCAGACCTCTTCGACGCTGCTCGGCTCGCGCCGGGACAGGTCGATACCGAGCTCCTCCGCCGCGCGGAAGACGTCCTCGTCCGTGTCGCGCATCTCGATGGACATGCCGTCCGAGGACAGCACCTCCACGTTGAGGCAGAGCGACTGCATTTCCTTGATGAGCACCTTGAAGGACTCGGGAATGCCGGGCTCGGGGATGTTCTCGCCCTTGACGATCGCCTCGTAGACCTTCACGCGGCCGGTCACGTCGTCGGACTTGATCGTCAGCAGTTCCTGGAGGGCGTATGCGGCGCCGTAAGCCTCAAGGGCCCACACCTCCATCTCACCGAAGCGCTGTCCACCGAACTGAGCCTTACCACCCAGCGGCTGCTGGGTGATCATGGAGTACGGGCCCGTCGAACGAGCGTGCAGCTTGTCGTCGACGAGGTGGTGCAGCTTGAGGATGTACATGTACCCGACCGAAACCGGGTCCGGGAACGGCTCACCGGAGCGGCCGTCGAACAGATTGGCCTTGCCGGAGGGCTGGACCAGGCGGTCGCCGTCGCGGTTCGGGATCGTGGCCTCGAAGAGACCGGAGATCTCGTCCTCGCGCGCACCGTCGAAGACGGGGGTGGCGACGTTGGTGCCGGGGGCGACCTGGTCGGCGCCGATGGCCTGCAGGCGCTTGGCCCACTCGTCACCGAGGCCGGAGACGTCCCAGCCGCGGCTGGCGAGCCAGCCGAGGTGGATCTCCAGGACCTGTCCCGGGTTCATTCGGGACGGGACACCCAGCGGGTTGAGGATGATGTCGACCGGGGTGCCGTCCTCCAGGAACGGCATGTCCTCGATCGGGAGGATCTTCGAGATGACGCCCTTGTTGCCGTGACGGCCGGCGAGCTTGTCACCATCGGTGATCTTGCGCTTCTGCGCGACGTAGACGCGGACCAGCTGGTTCACGCCCGGCGGCAGCTCGTCGCCCTCTTCGCGGTCGAAGACGCGGACGCCGATGACCTTGCCGATCTCACCGTGCGGCACCTTCAGCGAGGTGTCGCGCACCTCGCGCGCCTTCTCACCGAAGATCGCGCGGAGCAGGCGCTCCTCGGGGGTCAGCTCGGTCTCACCCTTGGGCGTGACCTTGCCGACGAGGATGTCACCGGCGACGACCTCGGCACCGATACGGATGATGCCGCGCTCGTCGAGGTCGGCGAGGACCTCTTCGGAGACGTTCGGGATGTCCCGGGTGATCTCCTCCGGGCCGAGCTTGGTGTCACGGGCGTCGACCTCGTGCTCCTCGATGTGGATCGAGGAAAGGACGTCGTCCTGTACGAGGCGCTGCGACAGGATGATCGCGTCCTCGTAGTTGTGACCCTCCCACGGCATGAACGCCACGAGCAGGTTCTTGCCGAGGGCCATCTCACCGTTCTCGGTGGCCGGACCGTCGGCGAGGACCTGGTCGGCGACGACCCGGTCGCCCTCGGAGACGACAACCTTCTGGTTGACCGAGGTGCCCTGGTTGGAGCGCATGAACTTGGCGATGCGGTACGTGGTGTACGTGCCGTCGTCGTTGGTGACGGTGATGTAGTCCGCGGAGACCTCCTGGACCACACCGTCCTTCTCGGCCTTGAGCACGTCACCGGCGTCGGTGGCGCAGCGGTACTCCATGCCGGTGCCGACGAGCGGGGCCTCCGACTTAATCAGCGGCACCGCCTGACGCATCATGTTCGCGCCCATGAGGGCACGGTTGGCGTCGTCGTGCTCCAGGAAGGGGATCATCGCGGTGGCGACGGACACCATCTGGCGCGGCGAGACGTCCATGTAGTCGACGTCCGTGCCGGGCACGTAGTCGACCTCTCCGCCACGGCGGCGGACCAGGACGCGGGGCTCGACGAAACGCAGTTCCTCGGAGAGGGTCGCGTTCGCCTGAGCGATGACGTAGCGGTCTTCCTCGTCGGCCGTGATGTAGTCGACCTCGTCGGTGACCTGACCGTCGACGACCTTGCGGTACGGCGTCTCGATGAAGCCGAACGCGTTGACGCGGCCGTACGAGGCGAGCGAACCGATCAGACCGATGTTCGGGCCTTCAGGGGTCTCGATCGGGCACATGCGTCCGTAGTGGGACGGGTGCACGTCACGGACCTCGAAGCCGGCCCGCTCACGGGACAGACCACCGGGACCCAGAGCCGAGAGACGACGCTTGTGCGTCAGACCCGACAGCGGGTTGTTCTGGTCCATGAACTGGGACAGCTGGCTGGTACCGAAGAACTCCTTGATGGAGGCGACGACCGGCCGGATGTTGATCAGGGTCTGCGGCGTGATCGCCTCGACGTCCTGGGTCGTCATGCGCTCACGCACGACGCGCTCCATACGGGCCAGACCCGTACGGACCTGGTTCTGGATGAGCTCGCCGACGTTGCGCAGACGACGGTTGCCGAAGTGGTCGATGTCGTCGGTCTCGACGACGATCGAACGACCGGACTCGCCGACCGTCTCGGTCTCACCGGCGTGCAGCTTGACCAGGTACTTGATGGTCGCGATGACGTCGTCGGTGGTGAGAACGCCGGCGTCCAGCGGCTCGTCGGCGCCGAGCTTCTTGTTCACCTTGTAGCGGCCGACCTTCGCGAGGTCGTAGCGCTTCGGGTTGAAGTAGAGGTTCTCGAGCAGCGTCTGAGCAGCCTCGCGCGTGGGCGGCTCGCCCGGGCGGAGCTTGCGGTAGATGTCGAGCAGCGCGTCGTCCTGGCCCTGGGTGTGGTCCTTCTCCAGGGTGGCGCGCATGGACTCGTACTCGCCGAACTCCTCGAGGATCTGCTCGGTGGTCCAACCGAGAGCCTTCAGGAGAACGGTCACGGACTGCTTGCGCTTGCGGTCGATGCGGACACCGACCATGTCGCGCTTGTCGATCTCCATCTCCAGCCAGGCACCCCGGGACGGGATGATCTTGGCGGAGAAGATGTCCTTGTCGGACGTCTTGTCGATGGAGGAGTCGAAGTAGACACCCGGCGAGCGGACCAGCTGCGACACGACGACACGCTCGGTGCCGTTGATGACGAAGGTGCCCTTGTTGGTCATGAGCGGGAAGTCGCCCATGAAGACCGTCTGGGACTTGATCTCGCCGGTCTCGTTGTTGGTGAACTCGGCCGTGACGAAGAGCGGGGCGGCGAATGTGAAGTCGCGCTCCTTGCACTCGTCGATCGAGTTCTTCGGGGGCTCGAAGCGGTGGTCGCGGAACGTAAGCGACATCGACCCGGAGAAGTCCTCGATCGGTGAAATCTCCTCGAAGATTTCCTCCAGGCCGGACTTGGTGGGGACGTCTTGTCCACTGTCCAGAGCAGCCTCGACGCGAGCCTTCCAGGCGGCATTGCCGAGGAGCCAGTCAAAGCTCTCGGTCTGCAGCGCGAGGAGGTTCGGAACCTCGAGGGGCTCCTTGATCTTTGCAAAAGAGATGCGCAGCGGGGCGGTGCTGGCACCGTTGTTCGTATTCGCGGTCGAGGCGTTGCGCGAGGCGGCCAAGAGGGGGTCCTTCCGAGGGCTCGGACTCACTACGCGCGTACCGGTCCCAAGTTGGACACGGAGACAGAAATCCCAGGTCAGGGAGGATCGGCCATCGGTGCTCAAGCGTGGGCATGCCCCTGGTGACGGGCAGGAGGCAGCTAACAGGCAGCGCAAAGGGTCAGTGTAGCCAAACGGCACACTGATGTCCAGTCGGGGTTCTCAGAGACCCACGTTGCTCTCAACAGCTGTTCTCAACACCTATGGATAGTCCTTGCGCGCGGTGCGCTCTTCTTTACTGCCCTCTTCGCCCACGATCCATGCCTCGGATTCGGATCGATGTGACGACGCGTCCTGAGAATTGCGCGCCGCGTGCGGTTCGTCAAGGCCCCCCTGCCGGGACAGCCCCGCGCGGTCCTCACCCGACCGCCTCCCGGCGCCGTCCGGCCGCCCCCCAGAGGCAACGGCGAAGATCACCATACTCGTCGCCGCCGGAAGAGCAAGGCAGCCGCTGCGGGTACGCCGAAGGGCGACCACCCGGATGGGTGATCGCCCTTCGCGTTTTGACGTCCGTGCCGTGCGGCACAGGCAGTCAGAAGGAGTCAGCAGACTCCCTGAGTCACTTGACCTCGACGGAAGCGCCGGCGGCCTTGAGGGACTCGGCAGCCTTCTCGGCGGCCTCCTTGGCGACCTTCTCGAGGACCGGCTTCGGGGTGCCGTCGACGAGGTCCTTGGCCTCCTTCAGACCCAGCGAGGTCAGCTCACGCACGACCTTGATGACCTGGATCTTCTTCTCGCCGGCGCCCGTGAGGATGACGTCGAACTCGTCCTGCTCCTCGACGGCCTCAGCGGCGGCGGCAGCGCCACCGGCGGCGGCAACGGCGACCGGAGCGGCAGCCTTGACGTCGAACTTCTCCTCGAACGCCTTGACGAACTCGGAGAGCTCGATGAGGGTCAGGGTCTCGAACTGCTCGAGCAGCTCGTCCTGGGACAGCTTCGCCATGATGGCGTCCTTCCACTAAGTCGGCAGGTGCCGGGTGTATATGAAGGCGGGCGTACGGGCCCGCTGCGAGCCGTGGAGCGGAGGGTTACTCCGCCACCTCGGCGTCGGCGGGAGCCGGCGTACCGGCACCGCCCTGCTCGACCTTGGCGCGAAGCGCGTCCGCGGTGCGGACGAACTCCGACAGCGGGGCCTGGAAAGTCGCCGCGGCCTTGGCCATCGACGCCTTGATTCCACCGGCCACCTTGGCGAGCAGAACCTCGCGGGACTCGAGGTCCGCGAGCTTCTTGATCTCATCCGCGGTCAGCGCCTTACCGTCAAGGACACCGCCCTTGATGATGAGGTTGGGGTTGTCCTTGGCGAAGTCACGAAGACCCTTCGCCGACTCCACCGGGTCACCGGTGACGAAGGCAACCGCCGTCGGACCTGCGAACAGGTCGTCCAGCGTGTTGATCCCGGCCTCGTTGGCCGCAATCTTGGTCAGCGTGTTCTTCACCACGGCGTACTGGGCGTTCTCACCGAGCGAACGGCGCAGCTGCTTGAGCTGTGCCACGGTGAGACCCCGGTACTCGGTCAGCACAGCGGCGTTCGAGCTGCGGAACTGATCCGCGAGCTCGGCTACCGCGGCAGCCTTGTCGGGCCTTGCCATGAGCGTCGGCCTCCTTCCGGGTGATGAGGACCGCTCAGAAGGGGCCGGGAAAGACGAAACGCCCCGGCGCAGGCGCCAGGGCGTAGCTCGACCGAACGAAGTCCGGGAGCTTTCCACAGTCACCTGCGCAGGTCGCCCGTACTCAACGGATCCTTCGGTTGCTGTTCCCTCTTGCGAGAGCACAGCAACGACCAGCGGTCTTTGGCTTCTGTAGGAGAGTACGCGACCGGGGTCGCGCCGAGCAAATCCGTCCCTCTTCGGGCGGTGCGGGAGGTTTAGTTCGTGCCCGAACCGGCCCCCTGCTGCTTCACGAGATCGGTGAAGTCGACCGTGTCGCCGGCCGGGGGCTTCTCGACCGAGGCCTTGGTGCCGTAGTCGCTGTAGTACACCGTCGAATTGAGCTCGCCGGTCTTCATCTGGCCGCGCTCGGTCTTCTTGACCAGCAGGTTGTTCTCGTCGACCCAGATGTCGACCTTCTCCGTGGTGATCCCGGCGTCGCTCAGCTGCTTCTTCAGCTGAGCGAGCTGGTCGGCATCGAGCGCGGAGTTCTTCGCGGTCAGTTCGGCGACGTCGACGGTGCCGGAGTAGTGCGTGGCGGAGACCCCGCGTACGTCCTCCTGGCCGACCTTCTTCACGTCACCGGAGGCCAGCAGGGACTTCACACCCTGGTCGGGGGTGGTGTTCTGCATCTGCTGCTTCATCGCCTCGCCGGAGGCGCCCGCGAGCTTGGCGAGGTCGGCGTAGCCGTAGCTGATCCAGTGCTTGCCGCCGGCCTGCTTGGCGAAGGCCTCGCCCATGTTGACGACGTAGCCGTCCTTGAAATAGCGGGCCTGCATCGTGCCGCTGCCACCGTTCTGCTTCATGGCGTCCGCCATGCTGCCGCCGGTGTACGTGATCTCCATGGTGCCGGTGAGACCGTCGGTCCAGTCGATGGTGCCGCTCTGCTTCATGGACATGGTGGTGCCCATCTGGGTGGTGCCCTCGACCTTCGCCGAGTTCTCCCCACCGGTCTTCTTCTGCACGTCGCGCAACGCGGCGATGGGGTCGGCCTTCACCACGGCGCTGCCGCGGCTGGCGCCGCTGCCGTCCGATCCCCCGCAGGCCGCGACCGACGTCAGCGCCGCCGCCGCCGCTATCGACAGACTCAAACGTCGCACGGTACTGGTCCTCATGTCCGCTTCCACCCCTCGTTCGGCTCTCGAAGCCTCACGCTAACGCACAGCTCCGACACAGCCACCGGTTACATACGGATACGAGGACGGGCCCCGCACCTCGAAAGGTTGCGGGGCCCGTCCATGTCACACGTGACGCGGCTTGCTGCCGAGCGCTGAGGCTCAGACGGCGGCCGGGTCCTCCTCGACGAGGAGGTTACGGGTGCGGTTGGCGTCCAGCGGGATGCCGGGGCCCATCGTGGTGGCCAGGGTGGCCTTCTTGATGTAGCGGCCCTTGGCGGCGGACGGCTTCAGACGGAGGATCTCCTCCAGCGCCGCTGCGTAGTTC
Source organism: Streptomyces sp. NPDC088246 (assembly GCF_044741025.1). NCBI lineage: Bacteria > Bacillati > Actinomycetota > Actinomycetes > Kitasatosporales > Streptomycetaceae > Streptomyces > Streptomyces sp. NPDC088246. The sequence goes on along the minus strand of NZ_JBIURV010000012.1, from coordinate 36,686 downwards.
TCCACCAGCTTGGTGTCGTCGAACGAGGCCTTGCCGATGATGAAGTGCAGGTTCGAGTGCTTGTCGACGCGGAACTCGATCTTGCCGCCCTTGATGTCGTTGACAGCCTTCGCGACATCGGGGGTGACGGTGCCGGTCTTCGGGTTCGGCATCAGACCACGCGGACCGAGCACCCGGCCGAGGCGGCCGACCTTGCCCATGAGGTCCGGGGTGGCGACGACGGCGTCGAAGTCCAGACGGCCCTTCGCCACCTCGTCGATGAGCTCGTCGGCGCCGACGATGTCGGCGCCCGCGGCTTCCGCGGCCGCAGCACGGTCACCGGTCGCGAAGACCAGGACCCGGGCGGTCTTGCCGGTGCCGTGCGGGAGGTTCACGGTGCCACGGACCATCTGGTCGGCCTTGCGAGGGTCAACACCCAGGCAGAACGCGACCTCGACGGTGCCGTCGAACTTGGTGGAGGCGGTCTCCTTGGCGAGACGGACGGCCTCGAGCGGGGCGTAGTTGCGCGCCCGGTCGATCTTGGCGTCCGCAGCGCGGAGGTTCTTGCTGCGCTTCACTTCTACTCCTGTGGTTTCAGGGTGTGGAGTCGTGGTGCGGGCCAGCGCTTGGCCCTACCACTGAGGACGTGAGGGGCTGAATCAGCCTTCGACCGTGATGCCCATGGAACGGGCGGTGCCAGCGATGATCTTCGACGCGGCGTCGAGGTCGTTGGCGTTCAGGTCGGGGAGCTTCGTCGTGGCGATCTCACGGACCTGGGCAGCCGTCAGCTTGGCGACCTTGGTCTTGTGCGGCTCGCCGGAGCCCTTCTCCACGCCCGCGGCCTTGAGGATCAGCTTCGCGGCCGGCGGAGTCTTGGTGACGAAGGTGAAGGAACGGTCTTCGTAGACCGTGATCTCCACCGGCACGACCATGCCACGCTGCGACTCGGTCGCGGCGTTGTAGGCCTTGCAGAATTCCATGATGTTGACGCCGTGCTGGCCGAGCGCGGGGCCGACCGGCGGGGCCGGGTTGGCCGCACCGGCGTTGATCTGGAGCTTGATAAGCCCCGTGACCTTCTTCTTCTTGGGAGGCATTGCTCTCTCCGGGTCCTAGTGAGAGTTTTTCGCCGCCGTCCGGTCATCCGGATGGAGGCATACCGCACAACGATAACGGGTATAGCTGCGCGACCAAAAACCGAGCAGGTCAGACCGGCTGTGAAGCCGGTCTGACCTGCTGGGTAGGCATGTGTCCAGAAACTGGCGGGAAGCCGCTAGTTCTTCTGGATCTGGTCGAAGCTGAGCTCGACCGGCGTCTCGCGGCCGAAGATCTCGACGAGACCCTTGACCTTCTTCGAGTCCGCGTTGATCTCGTTGATCGTCGCCTGCAGCGTCGCGAACGGGCCGTCGGTGACGGTGACCGAGTCGCCCACCTCGAAGTCGAGCACCTGCACCTCGACCTTGCGGGAAGGAACCGGCTTGCCCTCGGCCTCGGCGGCCTCGCGGGCGGCCTTCTCCTCGGCCTCCGGGGCGAGCATCTTGACGATCTCGTCGAGCGTCAGCGGGTACGGGTCGTAGGCGTTGCCCACGAAGCCGGTGACACCGGGGGTGTTGCGGACGACGCCCCAGGACTCGTTCGTCAGGTCCATGCGCACCAGGACATAGCCCGGGAGCTTGTTCTGGCGGACGTTCTTGCGCTCGCCGTTCTTGATCTGGACGATCTCTTCCTCGGGCACTTCGGCCTGGTAGATGAACTCCTCGACGTTGAGCGAGACGGCGCGCTGCTCCAGGTTGGCCTTCACGCGCTTCTCGTAACCGGCGTACGTGTGGATGACGTACCACTCGCCGGGAAGGCCGCGCAGTTCCTCGCGCAGGGCTGTGACGGCGTCGACGGGGGCGGCCGGCTCGGCCTCTTCCCCGGCTTCCTCGTCGTCGGCCTCGGCTTCCTCGTCGTCGCTCTCGGAACCGGCGTCGGCCTCGGCGGCCTCGTCGTCGTCCTCGGTGTGCAGGGCCGCCTGCTCGGCGGGCTCACCTGCGGCGGCGTCGGCAGCTTCAGCCTGGTCCGGCTCCTCGGCGTCCGCCGCCTCGACGATGTCGAGCTCGTCCTCGGCGGACTCGAAGGCGCCCGCCGTCGGCTCAACGGCGTCGTTCAGGTTCGGGTCAGACACGGTGGCTGCTTCTTCCTGGATACAAATGGGTGGAACATGCGAAAGGGGCGCCCATGAGGCGCCCTCCGCGGGATCAGCCGAAGACGTACTTCACGACCCGCTGGAACCCGAAGTCAATCACGGTCACCAGACCGATCATGACGACGACGAAGACAATCACCACGGTGGTGTATGTCGTCAGCTGATTTCGAGTCGGCCAGACAACCTTGCGCAACTCGGCGACGATCTGGCGGTAGAACAGCGCGAGGCGGCCCAGAGGACCCTTCTTACCGCGCTTGCCGCCCTTCCGGGCCTTCTTCTTCGACTCGGGCACTTCATCCTCGGCATCAGGCATGTCGATGGAGCCCACGGCGTCCGTCACGCTTCTCACCTGATTCCGGGTCATGGCCGTGCCGCGCCCGGTGGAGCCGCACGGCGGTGCATTGAAGTACGTACATGCGCACACATCCTGGCGGAGGAGTGTGTAGCAGGGCCGGAGGGACTTGAACCCCCAACCGCTGGTTTTGGAGACCAGTGCTCTACCAATTGAGCTACGACCCTTTGTGGTTTCCACCAACCTACCGCATCTTCCCCGATGCTCCGGGTGCAGGAACGGTGCGGCTGGTGAAGGCCAACGACAGGTGAGTGTACGTGTTCAGCGGCCCGGCGTCGAACAGATAGCTCCCGACAACTCCTCGTCGCATGTTGTCCACATGCTGTCCGAGTCCTGTCCGGTCCCTGAAACCCCTGTGCCGACAGGGATCACGGTCTGGGACCATGGGGGCCATGAGCGCTGCAACTTCTCCCTCCGAGCGCCGGGTCTCCGCCCGCATCGGTGCCATCTCCGAGTCCGCCACCCTCGCCGTCGACGCCAAGGCCAAGGCCCTCAAGGCCGCCGGCCGTCCGGTGATCGGCTTCGGGGCCGGTGAGCCCGACTTCCCGACCCCCGGCTACATCGTCGAGGCCGCGGTCGAGGCGTGCCGCAACCCGAAGTACCACCGTTACACCCCGGCGGGAGGGCTCCCGGAGCTCAAGGCCGCCATCGCGGAGAAGACGCTGCGCGACTCCGGCTACGAGGTCGACGCCTCCCAGATCCTGGTGACCAACGGCGGCAAGCAGGCCATCTACGAGGCGTTCGCCGCGATCCTCGACCCGGGCGACGAGGTCATCGTCCCGGCGCCGTACTGGACCACCTACCCCGAGTCGATCGGGCTGGCCGGCGGTGTCCCGGTGGAGGTCGTGGCCGACGAGACGACCGGCTACCGGGTCTCCGTCGAGCAGCTGGAGGCCGCGCGCACCGAGCGTACGAAGGTCGTCCTGTTCGTCTCCCCGTCGAACCCGACCGGTGCGGTGTACAGCGAGGCCGACGCCAAGGCGATCGGCGAGTGGGCCGTCGAGCACGGCCTGTGGGTGCTCACCGACGAGATCTACGAGCACCTGGTCTACGGCGACGCGAAGTTCACCTCGCTGCCCGCACTCGTTCCCGCGCTGCGCGACAAGTGCATCGTGGTCAACGGCGTCGCCAAGACGTACGCGATGACCGGCTGGCGCGTGGGCTGGCTCATCGGCCCGAAGGACGTGGTCAAGGCCGCGACCAACCTGCAGTCGCACGCCACGTCCAACGTCTCCAACGTCGCCCAGGTCGCAGCGCTGGCCGCCGTCTCCGGGAGCCTGGACGCGGTCGCCGAGATGCGTGCCGCCTTCGACCGGCGACGGCAGACCATCGTCCGGATGCTCAACGAGATCGACGGCGTGCTGTGCCCGGAGCCCGAGGGCGCGTTCTACGCGTACCCCTCGGTCAAGGAGCTGCTCGGCAAGGAGATCCGCGGCAGGCGCCCGGCCACCTCGGTCGAGCTGGCGGCGCTGATCCTGGACGAGGCCGAGGTCGCGGTCGTACCGGGCGAGGCTTTCGGCACGCCGGGCTACCTGCGGCTCTCGTACGCCCTGGGTGACGACGACCTCGTCGAGGGCGTCTCGCGGCTCCAGAAGCTGCTGGGCGAGGCCAAGGCCTGACGTTCGTGTTGCGCATAAGCGGGCTCCCGGCTGAGCCGGGAGCCCGCTTATGCGTTCAGGCAAGCGCTCGTTCGATGAATCCGGCTGCCTGGGCAGAGATCCTTGCGGCAGGATCTTCGAGTGACTCCTCCCCCGACAACTGGGGGCTTCTCATTCGGCCTGATGATCGGCCTCGTGACGGACAAGCCCTGCCCGATGCCTTTCGGCACAGTGCGGAGCGTAGCAGCTACAGAAGGTGATCGGACATGGATCGTGACGTCCGGCTGTTGCCCAAGGCCCACCTGCACCTGCATTTCACCGGGTCGATGCGGCCCACGACCCTGCTCGAACTCGCCGACAAGTACGGCGTGCATCTGCCGGAGGCCCTGACCGGCGGCGAGCCGCCCAGGCTGCGGGCCACGGATGAGCGCGGATGGTTCCGCTTCCAGCGGCTCTACGACATCGCCCGGTCCTGCCTGAGGACCCCCGAGGACATCCGGCGGCTCGTGCGCGAGACGGCCCAGGAGGACGTCGCGGACGGCTCCGGCTGGCTGGAGATCCAGGTCGACCCCACCTCGTACGCCCCGCTTCTCGGCGGGCTGATCCCGGCGATCGAGATCATCCTGGACGCGGTGGACAGCGCGTCGCGCGAGACCGGTCTGCCGATCCGGGTGGTGATCGCGGCGAACCGGATGAAGCACCCGCTGGACGCCCGGACCCTGGCCCGGCTCGCGGTGCGGTACGCGGACCGGGGCGTGGTCGGATTCGGGCTCTCCAACGACGAGCGGCGCGGGATGGCCCGGGACTTCGACCGGGCCTTCGCCATCGCCCGCGACGGCGGTCTGCTGGCGGCCCCGCACGGCGGCGAGCTGGCCGGCCCTTCGAGCGTGCGGGACTGTCTGGACGATCTCGACGCGGCCCGGATCGGGCACGGCGTACGGGCCGCCGAGGATCCCCGGCTGTTGCGCAGGCTGGCGGAGCGGGGAGTGACCTGCGAGGTGTGCCCGGCGTCGAACGTGGCGCTGGGCGTCTACGAGAAGCCCGCAGACGTACCCCTGCGCACTTTGTTCGAGGCCGGGGTGCCGATGGCGCTGGGCGCGGACGATCCGCTGCTCTTCGGCTCCCGGCTGGCCGCGCAGTACGACCTCGTACGGCGCCACCACGCGTTCACGGACGAGGAGCTCGCGGAACTGGCCCGGCAGTCGGTGCGGGGCTCCGCGGCTCCGGCCGCGGTTCGGACCGAGCTCCTGACGGGCATCGACGACTGGCTGTCGAAGCCGGCGGGCTGAGACCGACCGGCGTTGGGGGCGGTCTACGCCACGAGTCCTCGTATCAGTGCCCCGGCCACGGACGCGGCGAACGCGTCGAGGGACTGCGGCGGTCCTCCGTCCTCCGTGGCCTCGTAGGCGAAGGCCCGCTGCGCGCAGGCGCCCAGGAGCAGCGACGCGGCCGCGTAGGTGTCCGCGTCGGCCCGCACCCGCCCGGCGGCCTGTTCGGAGCGCAGATACGCGTCCAGGCCGCGGATGGGCATGTGGGGGCCGGTACCCAGCTCCCTCATCGCCGCGTTGTGGCGTTCCTTGAGCCTGGGCTCGGCGTACAGCGAGGCGGCGATCGGGAAGCTCTGTTCGTAGAAGAGGGCGGCCTGGCGGGCGATCTCGGTGAGGTTCTGCTCGACGGTCCGCTCCCCCGCCCCCGGTGACACGATGAGTCGCTTCAGCAGCGGGTTGAGCTTGGGCAGCCGTTCCTTGAGTACGGCCACGAACAGCTCCTCCTTGCTCGGGAAGTGCTTGTAGAGCGCGGCCTCCGAGCAGCCGGCGGCTCGGGCGATCTCCTTGGTGGTGGCGCGGGCCAGGCCGATGGTGAGCATCAGCTGGTGGGCGGCATCGACTATGCGGACGCGGGCCGGCTTCTGCTCCATGTGCACTCCAATGAAGCTTGACGATGCGGTGAGTATCCACTCACTGTAGAGGTGAGTGAATACTTACCCACCCTGGGAGGGTGCGCAATGAGGATCACAGTGTTCGGTGCGACGGGCGGTGTCGGCCAGGAGATCGTCCGCCAGGCGGTGGCGGCGGGCCATGAGGTGACCGCGGTGGTCCGCGATCCGGCGCGGCTGCCCGTCCCGCTCTCGGATGTACAGGTCCACGCCGCGGCGCGCATCGACGATCCGGAGGCGCTGCGCGAGGCGGTCGCGGGCCGGGACGCGGTGCTCTCCGGGCTCGGCTCGCGCGGCCGGAAGGCCGACGGTGTCGCCGAGCGGCTGACACGGTCGGTGCTGCAGGCGATGGAGGCCGAGGGGACGCGGCGGCTGCTCGTGGTCAGCGCGGCCCCGGTCGGCCCCCGGCCCGCCGACGACCCGCTGCTGGACCGGATGCTCCGCAAGGTGGTCGGGGCGATCCTCAAGGAGGTCTACGGGGACCTGACGCGGATGGAGGCCGCGCTGGCCAGGAGTGCGACGGACTGGACGTCCGTACGGCCGCCGAAGCTCACCAACGGGCCGCTGACGGGGAAGTACCGGACGGCCTTCGGCAGCAGCCCCCGCGGAGGCCGGACCATCTCACGGGCCGATGTGGCACACGCGATGCTGGCACTCATCGACGATCCGGCCGCGGTGAAGCAGGGCGTGGGCGTGGCGTACTGAGCCACGCGCCTTCTACAGGCTGACGCCGACCGTCACGGGTTCGTTGACGAGCGTGACGCCGAATGCCTCGTGCACCCCGGCGACGACCTCACGGGCGAGCGCGAGAAGGTCCTCGGTGGTCGCGCCGCCGCGGTTGGTGAGCGCGAGGGTGTGCTTGGTGGAGATACGGGCCGGCCCTGTGCCGTAGCCCTTGGTGAAACCGGCCCTGTCGATGAGCCAGGCCGCGGAGGTCTTGGTGCGTCCCCCGCCCGCGGGGAAGGCGGGGGGCGTCACCTCGGGGCCGAGCCGGTCCTTGGCACGGGCGAGGAACGCCTCGTACTCCGCCTCCTCCAGGACCGGGTTGGTGAAGAAGGAACCGGCCGACCAGGAGTCGTGGTCCTCCGGGTCCAGCACCATGCCCTTGCCGGCGCGGAGCCTGAGCACCGTTTCGCGGGCGGCCGCGGCGGGCACGCGCTCGCCCTGTTCGACGCCCATGGCGCGGGCCGTTTCGGGGTATTTCAGGGGCGCGGACAGACCACCCGCCTCTTCCAGCTCGAAGCGGACACGCAGCACCACGAAGCGGTCGGGTTCGACCTTGAAGCGACTGTGCCGATACGAGAATGCGCACTCGGCGTTCGGGATGATGACCGTTTCGCGGGTGTACCGGTCATAGGCGACGACCTCCGTGATGGTGGAGGACACTTCCTGGCCGTAGGCGCCCACGTTCTGGATCGGTGTCGCCCCCGCGGAGCCCGGAATTCCGGCCAGGCACTCGATGCCTGCGAGACCGGCTTCGACGGTGCGGGCGACGGCGTCCGTCCAGACCTCCCCGGCGGCCAGTTCCAGCGTCGTACCGTCCAGGGCGAAGCCCTCGGTCGCGATGCGCAGTGCGGTGCCGTCGAAGCCCTTGTCGCCGATGACCAGGTTGCTGCCGCCGCCGATGACGAGGAGCGGGGTGCCGCTCTCGTCGGCCTCGCGCACGGCTTCGATCACCTCGGCGTCGGTCGTCGCCGTGAGAAGGCGGGCGGCGGGGCCGCCGAGCCGGAAGGTGGTCAGGGGGGCGAGGGGGGCGTCGTGGAGTTCCTGCACGGGGACAAGAGTACGGTCCGCGGCGCCGCCGCTCGGGCGGGGCCACGGACCGCACGCGCGCAGCCGTGGCTCAGGCGGCGACGGAGACGCGCCCCTCGGCCGCCTCGGGCTCCGGGGCCGAGGCGTTGCGGCGGCCCGGGATGAGCAGGGCGACGAGGGCGGCCAGCGCCACGACACCGGAACCTGTCCACACCGCAGGAACGGTCCCGTCCGTGAAGGACTGCGCGGAGTCGTAGCCGCCCTGCGAGGAGAAGACCGTGGCGAGCACGGCGACCCCGAGGGCTCCGCCGACCTCGCGCAGGGCGTTGTTGGCACCGGAGGCGATGCCCTGCTCGGCGGGGCGGACGCTGGACATCACGAGGCTGGCGGCGGGCGCGAAGTACAGAGCCATGCCGACGCCGCCGACGATCAGGCCGGGCAGCTGCGAGGAGTACGAGGCGTCGGGCCCGATGACCATCGCCAAGAGGGCGAGGCCGACCGCCTGGAGAACCAGCCCGGTCACGACCACGGGGCGGCCGCCGAACCGGTCGGAGAGCACCCCCGCGACGGGCGCGACCAGCATCGGCATTCCGGTCCAGGGCAGCATCCGCAGACCGGCCTCGGTGGGCGAGTAGCCCAGCACGCCCTGGAAGTACTGACTGAGCAGGAAGATCGACCCGAACATCCCGAGGAACATCAGCAGGCCGGCCATGTTGATCCCGAAGAACGCACGGCTGCGGAAGAGCCGCATGGACAGCATCGGGTTCTTCGCGTGGAAGCCGTGGTGGATGAATCCGCCGATGAGCGCGGCGCCGGCGAACAGGGCCGTGAGGACGGTGGGGCTGGTCCAGCCGTCGGAGTTGGCGTTGACCAGGCCGTAGACGATGCCGAAGAGTCCGGTGCTGACCAGGAGCGTGCCGGGTATGTCGAGCCGTGAGTCCGGCGCGTACGACTCCGTCAGGCGCAGCCGCGCCAGCGGCAGCAGGACCAGACCGATCGGAACGTTCAGCCAGAAGATCCACTGCCAGGACAGGTGCTCGGTGAGGCTGCCGCCGATCAGCGGTCCGCTGGCCACGGCCAGTCCGGTGACGGCACCGAAGATGCCGAGCGCGGCACCGCGGCGTGCGGGCGGCACGGCGGCCGTGAGCAGCGTGAGCGTCAGCGGCATCATGATGGCCGCACCCACGCCCTGGACGGCCCGGAAGGCGATCAGTTCGTTGATCCCGGGCGAGAGCGCTGCCGCGGCGGAGGCGCCGGTGAAGACGGTGAGCCCGGCGAGGAAGAGCCGGCGCCGGCCGAACCGGTCGCCGAGGGCAGCCCCGAACATCAGCAGGACGGCGAAGGTGAGGGTGTACGCGTTCACCGTCCATTCGAGCTCCGCCAGTTCGCCGCCGAGGCTCTTGCGGATGGAGGGCAGGGCGGTGGTGACGACGAGGTTGTCGAGGGCCGCCATGAATCCGGCGACGCTGGTGATGACAAGGGCCCAGACCGCTCCTGAGCGGCCTGTCGTGTGCTGGTTCACTGCTCCCCCTGTGGGTTAGTTATCAATTACTAACTTCTCTGGGCAGAAAACCGGGCAGAACCCGGGTCGCACTGTTCAGGCGATCGGCCTGGCCGAGTCGTAGAACCCCGACCAGACCCTGTGGCCGGCCGGGAAGCCGAGCGAGGTCAGCGTGTTGACGAGCATGGCGTACGCGAGGAACGTCGTCGTCTCACTGACATCGGCGCCGAGCACGGGATGGATCTCGTCCCACATCTGCAGCCAGCCGGCGCGAGCCGACTCGCCGAACTCGTGATCCCCCGAGGCCTCGGCCGCCGCGACGGCCGCGTACATCTGCATCTGCATGAGCAGCTTGTCCGGATCGTCGACGATCAGACGCTGATACGCGGTGGCCATGGCATGAAGCGCCTCTTCACCCTCAAGCCCTTCGGCCGCATCGGAGAAAACCTTCCGGGTGTCCGCGAGACAGCGGTCGGCGGCGGCGAGGAACATGGCCTGCTTGTTGGGGAAGAGGCGGAACAGGTACGGCTGCGAGACGCCGACGCGCTTGGCGATCGCCTCGGTGGAGGTGGCGGCGTAACCGCCTCGGGCGAACTCGGTGATCGCCGCGCGAATGACGCTCTCGCGCCGCTCTTCCGCAGTCATCCTTGCCATGCCACGAAGTTAGTACTCAATCACTAACTTCGTCAACCGGTACGCCGGGAAGGGCAGGTGCAAGAAACGCGTAAGGGGCACCGCCCTATGGACAGTGCCCCTCACCCGCACTCGACGGCCTCAGCCGAGCTGCACCACCGCACGGGACATGCCCAGCACCTTCTTGCCCTCGCTCATGACCGTCAGGTCCACCCGCACCTGCTTGTCGTCCAGCAGGGCGGCCACCTTGGCGCCGACCTCGATCAGGGCGCCCTTGTCGTCGTTCGGCACGACAACCGGCTTGGTGAACCGCACCCCGTACTCGATGACCGAACCCGGGTCGCCGACCCAGTCCGTGACCACCCGGATCGCCTCGGCCATGGTGAACATGCCGTGCGCGATCACATCCGGCAGTCCGACCTCGCGGGCGAACTTCTCGTTCCAGTGGATCGGGTTGAAGTCACCGGAAGCGCCTGCGTACTGCACCAGCGCCGCCCGGCTCACCGGGAAGGACTGCGCCGGCAGCTCCGTACCGACCTCGACCGACTCGTAAGCAACCTTCGCCGTCATCACGCCTCCTCGGCGGCGCGCGCCACCAGCTTCGTCCACGCGGTCACGACGTGCTCACCGGATTCGTCGTGGACCTCGCCACGGATGTCCAGGACGTCGTTGCCCGCCAGGGACTTGATGCCCTCGATCGTCGAGGTGACCGTCAGCCGGTCCCCCGCACGCACGGGGCGCACATAGGCGAACTTCTGGTCACCGTGCACCACGCGGCTGTAATCCAGGCCCAGCTGCGGGTCCTGCACCACCTGCCCCGCGGCCTTGAAGGTGATCGAGAAGACAAACGTCGGCGGCGCGATCACATCGCTGTGGCCGAGCGCCTTGGCGGCCTCGGGGTCGACGTACACCGGATTCGTGTCGCCCACCGCCTCGGCGAACTCGCGAATCTTCTCCCGGCCGACCTCGTACGGCGGGGTGGGCGGATAGATCCGCCCCACGAAGGACTGGTCGAGCGCCATGAGCTCGCTACCTCCTGATGAAAGTTGAAAAGGCCGAAGGACAGCCTCCATACAACGACACGAGGCCGCCCCCAGTGGGGACGGCCTCGTGTACGAGCCTGTTTCAGCGCGTTTCGCGGTGCGCAGTGTGAGAGTTGCAGCGCGGGCAGTGCTTCTTCATCTCAAGACGGTCCGGGTTGTTACGCCGGTTCTTCTTGGTGATGTAGTTCCGCTCCTTGCACTCCACGCAGGCCAGCGTGATCTTCGGGCGGACGTCGGTGGCAGCCACGTGAGTGCTCCTTGGACGGACGGATGAACGGATGAACGCAAAAAAGAGTAGCCGATCGAAGGACCGACCCCACAATCGGCTACCGTAAGTAGCGGTGACCGGACTTGAACCGGTGACACAGCGATTATGAGCCGCTTGCTCTACCGACTGAGCTACACCGCTTTGATGATGAGTCCCCCCGCCGAAGCGGGGTTTCCCGATCACCAGAGCCCCAATGCGGAATCGAACCGCAGACCTTCTCCTTACCATGGAGACGCTCTACCGACTGAGCTATTGGGGCGAGCGATGAAGACATTACACGGTCGGTCGCCGATCGCCCAAATCCGTTTCGAAGCCCCGACCTGCACCCTTGATCGAGCCACCGCCGATCCCCCGACCGGCGGCCTTCCGGCCCGCCCACCAGCCACTTGAACAGCGCCTCGGTCACCGGTCGAGCCACCGCGGCCCCAGCCGTACACCCGTGCCCCGGATACCCCTCAGGGCCACACCGGTACGACTATTTCGCTCCTCCTCGAACCGGACCGAACACGCCCCTAGGCTCGACTCACTCTGCGTGATCTTGTACCCCTTCCCAGGAGCGCGATGCCCGACAGCCAGCCGCGGCGGCCGGACGACGACGCCGCCGACGCGGCCGATGCGACCAGCAGCCCCGCCACCGCCGAGACCGGCACCCTGGTGCTCTGCGGCGCCCGTCTCACCGACGGCCGCATCGTGGACGTACGGCTCGGCGGCAGCCGCATCGAGGCCGTCGGCACCGCGGGCAGCCTGACCGCACCGGGTCCACGGGTGGACCTGCGTGGCTATCTGCTGCTCCCTGCCCCCGCCGAGCCCCACGCCCACAGCGACACCGCGCTCACCGCCCACGGTGCGGGCCCCGACGGTCCGGGACCCGTGTCGCACCGCCGGGAGGACATCCAGCGCCGTGCCACCGAGGCTTCCCTGCTGCAGCTCGGGCACGGCGCCACCGCGCTGCGCGCACACGTGCGGATCGGGGACGTCCAGGGCCTCACCTCCCTCGAAGCCGTACTGCAGGCGCGCCGCTCGCTCCGCGGACTCGCCGAGCTGACCCCCGTCGCCGTACCCCGACTGCTCACCGGCGTCGCGGGCGCCGACAACCTGGCCATGCTGCGTGACGCCGTGAAGATGGGGGCCGGCGCGGTCGGCGGCTGCCCCGACCTCGACCCGGATCCGGCGGGGTACGCGGAAGCCGTCCTGGAGATCGCCGCCGAACAGGGCTGCCCCGTCGATCTGCACACGGACGGTGGCGATCCGGCCCGGCTCGGCCGACTGGCCGCCATGGCGGGCGGGCTACGGCCCGGCGTCTCCATCGGCCCGTGCGCCGGCCTCTCGCGGCTTCCCCCTCAGGCCGCGGCCCGCGCCGCCGACCAGCTCGCCGCGGCCGAAGTGACGGTGATCTGCCTCCCCCAGGGCGGCTGCTGCGGGGTGGAAGGCCGGGGCACCGCCCCCGTACGGCTGCTGCGTGCGGCCGGAGTACGGGTCGCGGCGGGCAGCGGAGCGCTGCGGGACGTCGCAAACCCTGTGGGCCGCGGGGATCCGCTGGAGGCCGCCTACCTGCTGGCCTCGCAGAGCGGGATGCGGGCCGATGAGGCGTACGAGGCGGTCTCCTCGGTCGCGAGGAAGGCGATGGGGCTGCCCGAGGTCAGGGTCGAGGCCGGCTTCCCGGCCGAGCTGCTCGCCGTACGCGGGGAGCAGCTCTCGGGCGTGCTGTCGCTCGCCTACAGCCGGGTCGTGGTGCATCGCGGCCGGGTCGTGACGCGGACGAGTGCGGTGCGCGAGTACTGCGACTCGGAGACCGTCGTCGCCCTCGGTCTGCCCCGCCAGGCCCGGCCGGATTCCGGTCCCTGCGGCGGGCCCTGAGCGCGTGGGCCCGCCGCGGCGTACGGTCGTGACCATGCGCATTGTCATCGCAGGTGGACATGGTCAGATCGCGCTGCGGCTGGAGCGGCTGCTCGCCGCGCGCGGGGACGAGGCCGTAGGCGTCATCCGGAATCCGGAACAGAGCGAGGACCTCCGGGCGGCAGGCGCCGAGCCGGTCGTCCTGGATCTCGAATCGGCCTCCGTGGAGGAGGTGGCACAGGTGCTGCGCGGCGCCGACGCGGCGGTCTTCGCGGCCGGTGCGGGCCCGAACAGCGGCCCGGAACGCAAGGAGACGGTGGATCGCGGCGCGGCGGTGCTGTTCGCGGACGCGGCGGAACGGGCAGGCGTACGGCGCTACGTGGTGGTCTCGTCGATGGGCGCCGACCCCGACCACCCGGGCGACGAGGTCTTCGACGCCTACCTGCGGGCGAAGGGCGCCGCGGACGCGTACGTGCGCTCCAGGACCGCACTCGACTGGACGATCCTGCGCCCCGGAATGCTGACGAACGACGCGGGCACCGGGATGGTCCTCCTGACCGCCTCGACCGGCCGCGGACCGGTGCCGCGCGACGATGTGGCGGCGGCGCTGCTGGAGCTGCTGGAGACCCCGGCGACGGCAGGGCTGACCCTGGAACTCATCTCGGGGAACATGCCGGTGTCGGTCGCCGTGAAGGACGTGGCGGGGAACTGAGCCGTTGGTTCGGCCTTCTGACGACTGCACGCCTGGTCCGTGGCGGCGGCCCGCCGCCACGGTTCAGCCGCCCGGCGCCGGGCGGACCGTGATGCCGTGGCGCTCCAGCAGGGCGGCGGTGACGCCGTCGCCCTCGCGGAGTTCGCCCGTGAACGTACCGTCATAGACCGTGCCGCGCCCGCAGGAAGGGCTGCGCGCCATCAGCAGCGCCTCGGTGCACCCGGCCCTGCGCGCGGCCTCCAGCGCTCGCCGGGCGCCGTCCACGAACTTCTCCGTCACATCGTGCCCGGTGTCGTCGACGACGCGGGCGCGACCGTCCAGCACGTCGTGGCCGTCGCCGCCGACGATCTCGGCGGGACGGCGCGGGGTGGGCAGTCCCGCCGCGACCTCGGGACAGAAGGCGACGGGGTGGCGGTCCCCGATGGCCTCGGTCACTGCGGCGGAGGCCTTGCCGCGGCCGTCGAAGCGGCAGGGCACGCCGTGCAGACAGGCGCTGACCAGCACAGGTTCCATGTTCACGAGCCTCTTCACGACCCCTCGCATCAGAAACAAAGAAGGCCCCTGTCCTGGGACAGGGGCCTTGCTATGTGGCGGCGCCAGGGTTCGAACCTGGGTAGGCTGAGCCGGCAGATTTACAGTCTGCTCCCTTTGGCCACTCGGGCACACCGCCGGGGATTGCTGCCGTGAGAACCGCTTTTCGGCGATGCTCCGTGGCAACGACGTAAACGATACCCGATGCCCGGGGGTGCTACGCCACTGGATTGATCAGCGGCCCGATCGGGCGTGGGTGGCTAGGCTTTGATCGGCGGCGCGGGGCCGGCAGGCCCGCAACCGCCCGTATGCACCCCGTTTCCCAGCACCCCCGATACAAGGAGCCACACGTCATGGCCGACTCCAGTTTCGACATCGTCTCGAAGGTCGAGCGGCAGGAGGTCGACAACGCCCTCAACCAGGCCGCCAAGGAAATCTCGCAGCGTTACGACTTCAAGGGCACCGGCGCCTCGATCTCCTGGTCCGGCGAGAAGATCCTGATGGAGGCGAACGGCGAGGAGCGGGTCAAGGCGATCCTCGACATCTTCCAGTCCAAGCTGATCAAGCGCGGCATCTCGCTGAAGTCTCTGGACGCGGGCGAGCCGCAGCTGTCCGGCAAGGAGTACAAGATCTTCGCCACGATCGAGGAAGGCATCTCCCAGGAGAACGCCAAGAAGGTGGCGAAGATCATTCGCGATGAAGGCCCGAAGGGCGTCAAGGCGCAGGTCCAGGGAGATGAACTGCGGGTCAGCTCGAAGAGCCGGGACGATCTGCAGGCCGTGCAGGCGCTGCTGAAGGGCCAGGACTTCGACTTCGCCGTGCAGTTCGTGAACTACCGGTAGGCCTCCGGCAGGCCGTGCGTCTTCCGGGCGCGGGGTGGTACGGAGCGGGATGCGCCGCTCTGCCCCGCACCCGGGACGCGATGTCCGAATACCGCCGGTCGCGGCGGAGCGGGGGACGCAGACTTGTCCATGCCGGACGACGATCCTGTCGATTTCCGGCATGACGGGCAAGGAGAGGGACGAGTCATGACCATGCACGCAACGGTCGACAGCCCGCTGGGTGAGCTGCTGCTGGTCGGCGAGGAGGCCACCGGCACGGATGGCGAAGTCGCGCTCGCCTCGCTCTCGCTGCCCGGCCAGAAGGGCGCCGCAGTCGTCCAGGACGGGTGGATCCACGCGCCGGAAGCCTTCGCGGGTATCGCCGCACAGCTGCGGGAGTACTTCGAGGGGCGGCTGACCCACTTCGACATCGTGTACGCGGACGGCCTGGGCACCGCCTTCCAGCGCCGGGTCTGGGCGGCGCTGGACACTGTCCCGTACGGGGAGACCGTGTCGTACGGGCAGATCGCCGAACGGATCGGTACGCCCGGGGCGGGCGTGCGGGCCGTGGGTACGGCGATCGGGCGCAATCCCCTGCTGGTCGTGCGGCCGTGCCATCGGGTGATCGGCGCGGACGGCACCTTGCGGGGGTACGCGGGCGGCCTGGAGCGCAAGGAACAGCTTCTGGGGCTGGAAGGCGCCCTGGCGGTGCGCTGACATGTCCGGGCTCTTTCCGAGGTCGCGGGCCGTCGTCGCGCCGGGGGCCGTGCATGTGCCCGATTGGCTTCCGCCGGAGCGCCAACGGGAGTTGGTGGCGGCCTGCCGGGAATGGGTGCGCGGGCCCGTGCCGTTGCGGCACACGGTGGTGCCGGGTGGCGGGGTGATGTCCGTACAGACGGTCTGCCTGGGGTGGCACTGGCAGCCGTACCGGTATTCACGCACGGCCGACGATGTGAACGGTGCGCGGGTCGCCGATTTTCCCGTCTGGCTGGCGGAGTTGGGGCGGGAGGCGCTGGCAGAGGCGTACGGGGACGAGAGCACGGCCCGGATGTACGCGCCGGACGCCGCCCTCATCAACTTCTACGACGGCGCGGCGCGGATGGGCATGCACCAGGACAAGGAGGAGCGGTCCGGCGCTCCGGTGGTGTCACTCAGCATCGGCGACACCTGTGTCTTCCGCTTCGGGAACACGGAGAACCGCGGAAAGCCCTATACGGATGTGGAGCTGGCCTCCGGTGACCTGTTCGTCTTCGGCGGGCCTTCACGCTTCGCGTTCCACGGTGTACCGAAGGTCCGTCCGGGGACGGCCGGTCCTGCGACGGGGATCAGCCGTGGCCGGCTCAATCTGACCCTGCGCGAGACCGGGTTGGGCACGCCAGGCGCTGACGGACGTCAGCGGCGTTCGCGGGAGTTCCCGAAGAGCAGCCGGTAGACGATCAGCAGGACCAGCGAACCGCCGATGGCCGCGACCCAAGTGGCCGTGTCGTAGAAGTCGTTGGAGATCGGTCGGTCGAGGAAGCGCGACGATATCCAGCCGCCGAGGAAGGCACCGATGATCCCTATGAGGGTGGTGCCGACCAGGCCGCCCGGGTCTCGGCCCGGGAGCAGGACCTTGGCGATGGCGCCGGCAAGCAGTCCGAGAATGATCCAGCCAATGATGCTCATGCGTGCGAACCTACCCGTCACTCGGTCTTGGAATCCAAGACGTTCCTGCCGGTCGGGCGGTTGCGGTGCGCGGTCCGCGAACGGGGCACACCTGCCCGTCCATGGGTCATACGCGGGCGCTGAAATCCGGCCAGGGCGCCATGTCGGCCCCTTCGTCCTCGGACTCCTCGGAGTACCACGCGGTGCCGTCCAGCCAGCTGCGCAGCCACCGGGCGAGGCCGGGCTGGTCCACGTACCAGGCGTGCTCCGGCTCGTCGGCGTTCGGCTCGAAGAGCAGCACCGTGGTGTGTTCGCTGCGGCAGTCCACGCAGGAGTACATCCCACAGCCCGGGCTGCATATCGGCAGCACGCCCTCCGGCCACGGCCACTCGCCCTCCTCGGTCGCGCTCCGACGGTGGGCGAGATACTGCGCGTCGACGGACTCCTCCCCGTCCGGGGCCCGTTCGCGGATCGGCGCGGACATGTTCACGCTGTTTGCCGGGACATCACCTGAGCACACGGCCCATGGAACGGGACGGTGTGGCAGTTGGGCCATCCCGCGTCCCCCCTGGCAGCTCACAACACGGCCCACTGGGCAAAGCCGCGGAGTGTCGTAAAAAGCATCCTAAAGAGCGAATGAGCCGATTCGGTGAAAATGGCAAAGAGGGCGATCATGAACGCGGTCTTCTGCCGATAGCGGAGGGGAGGTGAATTACACCTGCACCTGTGACCCCCCGATGGAGGATCAAGATGCGCAGAAGTATCGCGGCCGCTTCACTCGCAGTCGGCCTGGCGACGGCTCTGGCCTACCCCCTACCGGCATCGGCCGATCAGAGCGGAACCACTCCGGTGACGCTCTCGGTCACCACCGGCACCATCGACATCACCGTGCCGACAGGGCCTGTGAGTCTGGGAACGGTCGCCGCCAGCAGTTCCCCCCAGACGGTCAGCGCACAGCTCGGGAACGTCACCGTGACGGACAATCGGGGCGGTACGACGGGCTGGGTCGTCACCGCGAACGGAACCGACTTCACGGGGCCCCAGAACATCTCGGTCTCCGCCCCCGGCTCCAGCAGCTACAACACTCCATCTGCCACAGTCACCGGCACCGCCACCGTCAACGCCAGCAACCTGAATCCCCTGTACCCGCCGGGCCCCGTGCAGACCGCTACCTCGGTATCCGGGATCAACACCGCCGTCTGGAACCCGACCATCTCCGTCACGGTCCCGGCGGACGCCCTGGCCGGCACCTACAGCTCGACGATCACCCATTCCGTGGCCTGATCACAGCACCGAAATCACCAGGGGGGGTCCCCGTCATGCGCAGTTTCATTTCCGTGTCGGCTCTGGTGGCCGCGGTATTCATCGCGACCACCGGCGCCGCTTCCCCTGCGGCCGACGCAGCGGCTCAGGAACGATCGCCGGACTCCGGCCGGGGGAGCGTAGGCGTGCGTCTCGTGGATATCCCGGCCGACCTGATCGACGATCCGCGAGCACGGCACTACATCGTCGACAATCTGACGCCGGGCACAATCGTGCACCGCCGCATCGAAGTGCTGAACACCACCGATTCCACCCTGCACGTCGATGTGTATCCGGCCGCCGCCACCATCACACACGGCTCCTTCGTGGGGGCAGCCGGAACCACGAGGAATGACCTCTCGACCTGGACGACGCTGAAACACAGGACGCTCGATGTTCCCGCCCACGACACCGCCCGCGACACCGTGACGATCGCAGTGCCCAAAGACGCGGCCCCGGGCGAGAGGTATGCCGTGGTCTGGGCGCAAGTCACCGGCGGTGAAGGGGGCGGCGTCGCGCTGGTGAGCCGTACCGGCATCAGGGTGTATCTGTCAGTCGGCGGTCACAACCCTCCGGCCCCGAACTTCACCGCGCGCACGATGACGGCCGAACGCGGCTCGGATGGGCGCGCGATCGTGCGTGCCCAGGTCTTCAACACCGGGGGCCGCGCTCTGGATCTGTCCGGCACCCTGAAGCTCTCTTCGGTGTCGGGGAGTCTGAGCGCGGGGCCTTACCAGGTACAGCTGGGCACAAGCCTGGCACCCCGTCAGTCCGAGCCGGTGAGGATTCCGGTAACCGACCAAGTAGCCGACGGCCCCTGGAAGGCCACCCTTGAACTGAAAAGCGGACTGATCGTCAAGAAGTTCCACGCGAAGATCAAGTTCCCGCACACCCACGGCATTTCCCCGGCAGCAGCCGTGGACGCCGAAGCGTCCGGCGGTGTCGAGCTCAAAACGCTGGTCCCGGGGATCCTCCTGCTGTGTACCGCCCTCCTGATCGCCGGCGTCCGCGTCCGCCGCCGACATGGTAGGAGAACGACTGACGTGTGACGCCCCTGCCCCGACGCCATCGCGAAGTCACGCCCTCAGCGCCAGGAAGCATGAGTGATCAGGGACAGGTCTCGACTGCCCGCATCGGGTTTCAATCAGACGTTGCCTGACCGTCGCATGCGCAACGGCCAGGTTCGACGCCTACAGAGCAGACGCGTCGCCCCACCTCCCGTCATCGCGAAGCCTGACTACGAGGAATGCCCATTCGGCTTCACCCCGGCTGACTCACTGACCTCGTGTGGTCCGTCTCCCGCGCATGCCGGATGCACGGCTGGTCTCGCCCGGCAGGATCTGCATCGTTGGATGCGTCGCAGCTCTCGTGACAGGACGTGCACTCCACCTCGTAGATCGGCGGTGAACCGGATGTGTCCACGCCCAACGCGCAGTCCCCAGAGTGGAGAACAGACGTTGGCATGGAGACGCCGGAAGAGACCTCCCCCTCCGTCGACTGACCATCAGTTGCACCGCCATTCGCCCCGGCTGAGGTCCTGGCCCCGGGCGGCCGGCCAGGCGTGGGGTTCGGGAATACGACAGCCCCCGGCATTGATGCCGGGGGCTGTTGGGTACCGCGATGAGCAGCGAGAGACCTTCGACGTCACCGTGCTCCGAACGCTTCGTCGGTCGTGACCACCTCTCGGCCCAGCGGCATGAGCGAGATGGGGATCATCTTCAGGTTTGCCCAGCCGAAGGGGATTCCGATGATCGACACGAACAGCGGGATGCTCGTGATCAGGTGCCCCAGTGCGAGCCACCACCCGGCGAAGACGAGCCAGATCACGTTGCCGACGCATGAGGGCGCCCCCGCGTCGGGCCGCTCCACGGTGGTCCGCCCGAACGGCCACAGCACGTAGCCCGCGATCCTCAAGGAGGCAATGCCAAATGGAATTGTCACAATCAACACGAAGCAGATGATTGCAGCGAGCAGGTACCCAAGGGCCATCCAGAACCCACAGAACACCACCCACAAGACGTTCAGGATCAACTGCAGAAGCTTCATGATCACTAGCCTCCCATGAGTTCCACTTGTCAGCGCTGCTCAGAGCCAGTATCGGTCCTGGCGACGGACAGACGGAACCGAATAGGGCTTGTGGCCCGATCCGGAGAGTCGAGGAGCGAATCCGTTCGGCATCACCTCGCTGAGGATCGATGATCGGCCAGGCCCCAGGCCGTCCATCACAGCCCCCAGGGGCGCCGACGGCAGTAGGTGCTACCACGCCAGGCAGCCGGGCGCACTCCGCCGGCGGCGGTCAGGCCTCGCCGAGGCCGGTGCAGTGTGCGATCGTCGCGTCGTCCGCCGCCACCGCGTGGCGGGCCTCCGCCTGTCGGACACGGCGGATGATTTCGGCGGGTCCGCTCGACGCCAGGACCGTCATGACCTCCGGCCAGTCGGCGAGCCGGAACCGGTCCACGATGCGGCTGGCTCCATTGCTGAGCAGGACGGCACCGGTCAGCTCGGAGATCGGACAGCTTCCGGTGATCGCCTCGTCCGCCGCCCGTGGGTCGTCCTTGGCCACCCAGAAGCCGCCCGGCTGGTTCCGGTTGGCGCGCAGGTCCCGGAGGACTCGGTGGTACTCATCGGTCCCCTCGGTGGCGGCCTCGAGCGCGGACCGGTACGGCCGGCTGATGACGACCTCCCGGGGATCGGAGACGACGAGCGGCCCGCCGTCTGCTCTGTCGAGCACGAGGGTCGAGTCACCGAGCACCACGTACTCGATGAGGCCGTCGTACAGGCGCAGGACGGCTACGGTTGCCGACGGACTGATGGGGTCGGCGACGTCGCAGGTGTCCCGGTGATCGTCCGTCACCTGCTTGATGGCCTCGGCGAGCAGCGCCGGAAGACTGCGGTCCCGTACGAGTGACAGGAGGCCGAGGAGGCTGCCTCCCAGACGGCCGGCGTACCAGGCCACGCCGTGCCGGCAGATCGATTCGGTACCGGAGATGCCGGCGCCGTCGATCAGCACCGCTGCCGTCGGCAGGGCGCCGGTGAAGTCCTCGTTCGCGCGGCCGGTCCGCGCCGCAGTGCTCGTCATTGTCACCCGCATGCCCTGCCGCCGCCCTCCCGCCGGTCAACGCGTCGACATTGACGACCGCTGGCGCGCTCGGGGCGCACACATCTGCTGCCGTGCAGACGCGTCGGGCCCCATGAGCATCTGTCAGACAGGTCCTGGGAGCTGTCGTCGTGCCCTGGCAGGGGATGCGGTTCGATGACGGTGTGGGGGACGACGATGAGTACGCGAGGACCAGCAACCGGCTGACGGGGTGCGGCTGCCTGGCCGGGCTGGCGATCGCTGTGCTCGCTGTGCTCGGTATCCCCCTGTGGATTTTCTTCGGTCTGCTCTTCTCCGACTTCCACTAGAAGTGTCCTGAAGATCTTGAAGTCGTGCCCGACTTGCCCTGGTTCATGGCGATTGACATTTACCGGCAATCCGGGATGAGCCGGGCGGCCGGAGCAAGATCTTCAGCGGTCTCCTAGGGGCGTCCGCACGGATCGTCCTCACTGATGACGACCTGCCATCCGCTCCAGGCGTGCGATGCGCTCCGCCATCGGCGGGTGTGTCGAGAACATCTTGGAGATGCCCTGGCCGGGGCGGAAAGGATTCGCGATCATCATGTGGCTCGCGGTCTCGATCCTCGGCTCGGGGGGCAGAGGGAGCTGTTTCGTACCGGCTTCGAGCTTCCGCAGGGCGCTGGCGAGGGCCAGTGGGTCGCCGGTCAGCTGGGCGCCCGAGGCATCCGCCTCGTATTCGCGGGAGCGGCTTACGGCCAGTTGGATGACGGAGGCGGCCAGCGGGCCGAGGATCATGATCAGCAGCATGCCGAGGATGCCGGGGCCCTCGTCGTCGTCGGACCGGCCCACCGGGATCAGCCAGGCGAAGTTGACCAGGAACATGACGACGGAGGCGAGCGCTCCGGCGACGGACGAGATCAGGATGTCGCGGTTGTAGACATGGCTCAGCTCGTGGCCGAGGACTCCGCGCAGCTCTCGCTCGTCCAGAATCTGCAGGATGCCCTCGGTGCAACAGACCGCCGCGTTGCGCGGATTGCGGCCGGTGGCGAAGGCGTTGGGCGCCTGTGTCGGGGAGATGTAGAGCCGGGGCATGGGCTGGCGGGCTGCTGTTGAGAGCTCGCGGACCATGCGGTAGAGCTGTGGCGCCTCGAATTCGCTGACGGGGCGGGCGCGCATGGCCCTGAGCGCCAGCTTGTCGCTGTTCCAGTACGCGTAGGCGTTGGTGCCGACGGCTACGAGGAGCGCGACGATCAGGCCTGTACGTCCGAAGAAGCTTCCGATGACGATGATGAGTGCGGACAGGCCCCCGAGGAGTACGGCGGTTCTCAGCCCGTTGTGCCGGCGGTGCACGGTACGCCCTCCAAGTGGTGCGGCAGGGGAACCCTTTGCTTGGTGGTCTCCACTCCCTCAGTGGAGCCTCCCGTACTGGTCAACGCCAGGCGAGGAGAGCTAGTTCCCTTGTGCGCGCGGCCGCGGGGACAGGGCCTGTCCGGCATTGGCGGCCGGATCAGGCCCTGGGCCGTACGGGTGGAGGGATCTGCGTGTGCCGGTCGGCGCCGGGCGGCTCAGCGCTGGGCGGGGAGGCCGGCGAGTGCGAGGGCCTCGGGGTCCGGCTTGATCTCGCTGGTGCAGTGGGCGCAGCGGGAGGCGATGGCCGGGATCTCGGTGTAGCAGCGGGGGCAGTCGCGCACGGCGGCCTTGATGTCGACCTTCTCGTCCGCCTTGGAGAAGCGGTTCTGGACCTTCGTCATGGGGACGACGACGCAGAAGTAGAGCACCGCCGCGGTGATCAGGAAGGCGATGGCGGCGGCGAGGAACTTCCCGTACGGGAAGATGGCGCCCTCGATCGAGAACTCCGCCGCGCTGAAGTCTCCGACGGAACCGGTTGCGAGGCCGATCAGCGGGGTGATGAAGGCGGTGCTGAATCCGGTGACGACTGCGGTGAACGCGGCTCCGACGGCCAGCCCGATGGCCATGGAGATGACGTTTCCGCGCAGGATGAAGTCCTTGAACCCGTTCAGCACTGCTCTTGCTCCTCTGGGACATGCGTACGTTCGTGGGGATGTGCGGGCATGACCTTGCCCTGTACGGGCCGTCCCGGGCAAACCGATCTTGCGTACATCAGAAGAGATTGACGGCGGCGAACCTGAGGACCGTCTGCGGGGCACCGGAGAGTACGACGCCGACGACTGCGGTGAGGGCGATCGCGGCGGTGAGGGAGGCCGGGACGCGGTGCCTGGTGGGGGCGGGTGCGGCCTCGTCCGCCGCGGTCTCTTCCGGAGCGCGGAAGAGCGCCGCGGTCCACTGCAGGTAGTAGTAGAGCGCGATCACGACATTGACGGCCATGACGACGGCGAGCCAGCCGAGTCCCGCGTCGACGGCCGCGGAGAAGACCGTGACCTTGGCGAAGAGGCCGACGATGCCGGGCGGCAGGCCGGCCAGGCAGAGCAGGAAGAAGGCCATCGCGAGGGCGGTCAGGGGGCGGGTGGCGTACAGGCCGCGGTAGTCGGAGATCCGGTTTCCGGGGTTCGTACGCGCGACGAGGGCCGCGACCGCGAATGCGCCGAGGTTCACGACGGCGTACATGAGGGCGTACGCGACGGTGGAGCCGATGTGCTCGTCGCTGGAGTACGCGGCGGCGGCGATCGGCACCAGGAGGTAGCCGGCCTGGGCGACGGACGACCAGGCGAGCAGGCGCACGGCGCTGCGGGCGCGGGTGGCGTTCTGGCGCAGGGCGGCGACGTTGCCGGTCGTCATGGTGAGCGCGGCGAGGACGGCGAGGGCCGGTCCCCAGACGTCGGCGTACGCCGGGAACGCGATCACGGTGACGAGGATGAGCCCGGAGAAGCCGACCGCCTTGCCGACGACCGAGAGGTAGGCGGCGACCGGCAGGGGTGCGCCGACGTAGGTGTCGGGAACCCAGAAGTGGAAGGGCGCCGCGGCCGTCTTGAAGGCGAAGCCGACCAGGGTGAGGACCACACCCGCCTGGGCGAGGGTGTCGAGCTGACCGGGTACGTCGTCGAGCCGGGCGGCGATCTCCGTGAGGTGCAGGGTGCCGGTGGTGGCGTACACGAAGCTGACGCCGAGCAGCATGACGGCGGTCGCGACGACGGAGGAGAGGAAGAACTTCAGCGCGGCTTCGGAGGAGCGCCTGTCGCCGCGCTTGATGCCGACGAGGGCGAAGGCGGGCAGCGAGGCGAGTTCGAGGGCGACGACGAGGGTGGCGAGGTCGCGGGCGGCGGGCAGGAGCGCGGCGCCGGACGCGGAGGACAGCAGGAGGAACCAGAACTCGCCCGCGGGGAACCTACGGATGTCGCCGAGGGAGAGCAGGGCGGTCAGCAGGGCGCCGCCGAGTACGAGTGCCTGGATGACGAGGGCGAAGTGGTCGGCGGTGTAGCTGCAGGCCCCGGGGGCACCGGTGCCGGTGGTTGCCGCGGTGAGGCAGAAGGTGGAGTGGTCTCCGTCGCGCAGTGGGACGAGAAGGGCGAGTGCGGCGACGAGTCCGGCCATGGTGACCCAGCCGAGGAGCTGCTTGCGCTCTGCGGGGAGGAAGAGGTCGGCGACCAGGACGATCAGAGCGACGGCCGCGACGACGACCGGGGGCGCGATCGCGAGCCAGTCGACGGACTGGACGAGGCTGGTGGTGCTGTCGGCCGCTGTGGTGACGACGCCCGGGGTGACGACGGCTGTGGTCACGACTTGCCTCCTGCGAGGAGCTTCTGCACGGCCGGGTCGGTGAGGCCGAGGAGGACGGCGGGCCACAGTCCGGCGAGAACGGTGAGGGCGACGAGCGGGGTCCAGGCGGCCAATTCGTACGTCTGGATGTCGGCGAGCTGCTGCGGCTCTGCCCGCTTCTCACCCATGCAGACCCGGCGTACGACGATCAGCATGTACGCGGCGGTGAGCAGGGTGCCGAACGCGGCGATCGACATGAAAGTGAGGAAGGCGGGGCGGCTGAGGCCGTCGGCGGGGTCGAAGGAGCCGAACAGGGCGAGCATCTCGCCCCAGAACCCGGCGAGCCCGGGCAGGCCCAGGGAGGCGACGGCGGCGAAGGCGAGGAGGCCGCCGAGGCGGGGGGCGCGGCCGTAGAGCGCGGCCCCGGTGGCGCCGGAGAGGGTGTCGAGGTCGGCGGTGCCGTACCGCTCCTTGACCGCGCCGACCAGGAAGAAGAGCAGGCCGGTGATGAGACCGTGGGCGATGTTGGCGAAGAGCGCGCCGTTGACTCCGGTGGGGGTCATGCTCGCGATGCCGAGGAGTACGAAGCCCATGTGCCCGACGGAGGAGTACGCGATCAGGCGCTTGAGGTCGCCCTTGGAGCCTGGGCGGGCCAGCGCCAGGCAGGCGAGCGATCCGTAGACGATGCCGACGACCGCGAAGGCAGCGAGGTAGGGCGCGAAGGTGTGCATGCCGTCGGGGGTGATGGGGAGCAGGATGCGGACGAATCCGTACGTACCCATCTTCAGCAGGACGCCCGCGAGCAGGACCGAGCCGACGGTCGGGGCGGCGGTGTGGGCGTCCGGGAGCCAGCTGTGCAGGGGCCACATCGGGGTCTTCACGGCGAGCCCGATGCCGATCGCCAGAACGGCGATGACCTGCACGGACGAGGTGAGCCCACGGCCGTTGTCAGTGGCGAGTGCCACCATGTCGAAGGTGCCGCTCTTCAGTCCGATGAGGAGCAGGCCCAGCAGCATGATCACCGAGCCGAGCAGCGTGTAGAGGATGAACTTCCAGGCGGCAGCCTGCTTCTGCGCACCGCCCCAGCGGGCGATGAGGAAGTACATCGGGATGAGCACCATCTCGAACGCCAGGAAGAACAGCAGCAGATCGAGGACGGCGAAGGTCGCGAGGGTGCCGGACTCCAGGACGAGGATGAGTGCGACGAAGGCCTTCGGGGAGGGGCCTTCAGCCCGCGGCGTCAGCCGCTGATGTTGCATCTTGAAGTAGCTGTAGAGCGCGCAGAGGAAGGTCAGCAGCGCGGTCAGTACGAGAAGGGGGAGCGAGATGCCGTCGATGCCGAGGTGGATGCGGACGTCGAGCGCCGGGATCCAGCTGATGTCGGTGGTGGCCTGCATCTTCGACGGGTGGTCGTGGTCGAAGCCGGCGGCCAGCACGATCGCGGCGATGAGGATCGCACCGGTGACGGTCACGCCGTGGCGGAGCACGGCCTGGTCGGGGCTGGTTCCCTTCAGTCCGGGCGGGGCCGGCAGAAGGGCGGCCACGGCGCCGATGAGCGGGGCGACGACGATGAACGCGAGAAGGAAGTGCATCACGGATTCGCTGATATCGATCATGGCTCACGACCCGGCGTTGACGTTGGCAAAGACGACGGCGGCGATCGCCAGGACCAGGGAACCGGCGAGCAGTGCGCTGAGGTAGGTCTGCACATTGCCGGTCTGGGCGCGGCGGACGGCGGTGCCGAGCCAGCGTGCGCCGGTGCCGGAGCCCCGTACGTAGGTGTCGACGACCTCGCGGTCCAGGAAACGGACGAGGCTCGCCGCGGCCTGGACGGGGCGGACGAACAGGGTCGTGTACAGGGCGTCCAGGTGGAAGCCGGCGGCGGCGTGGCGGTGGAGCCGGCCGAGCAGCAGGCGGCCGGGGTCGGCCGGGTCGGGGGCGTCGCCGTAGGCGCCGTAGGCGGCGGTGTGCGCCGAGAGGGCCTGGGCCTCGACGAGGGCGGGTTCGGCGTCGGGGTGGGCGACGACGGTGCCGACGGGGGTGCGGGCGGCGAGCGCCGAGGTGTGGCGCCAGGCGCCGTAGGTGACGAGGCCGCCGACGAGGCCGACGCCCGTGGAGAGGACAGCGGTGGTCACGGACGGGGTGAGGCTGTGGCCGTCGAACCAGTCGGTGATCGCGCCGACGGTCAGTCCGAAGGCGATGGTGGGGACGGCGAGCACCCAGAGGACGGCGGTCATCGCGACGGGCTGCCTGCCGTGGTCGGGGGCCTCGGCGCCGCGGCCCCGGAAGGCGAGGAGCCAGAGGCGGGTGGCGTACGCGGCGGTGAGGACGGCGGCGAGCAGTCCGGCGACGAGGACGGTCCAGCCGGCGGCGGCCGGGGCGACGTGCCGTTCCCCGAATGCGGTGTGCTCGGCGGCGACGAGGACGGCTTCCTTGGAGAAGAAGCCGGCGAACGGCGGGATGGCGGCGAGCGCGAGGAGGGCGACGGTCATCGTCCAGTAGGCGTCCGGGATGCGCTTGACCAGGCCGCCCATACGGGACATGGCGGCCAGCGAGTTGGTCCCGGCGGCGTGGATGACGACGCCCGCCGCGAGGAAGAGGACGGCCTTGAACGCACCGTGGGAGAGGAGGTGGAAGACGGCGGCACCGCGGTCGCCGACGGCCAGCGCGCCGGACATGTAACCGAGCTGGCCGATCGTCGAGTAGGCGAGGACGCGTTTGATGTCGTCCTGGGCGAGGGCGGCGAGTCCCGAGCCGATCATCGTGATCGCCGCCATGACGGCGAGGACGACGAGGGCCGCGCCGGACTGGGCGAAGACGGGAAGGAGCCGGGCCACGAAGTAGATACCGGCGGCGACCATCGTCGCGGCGTGGATCAGCGCGGAGACGGGGGTGGGGCCGGCCATCGCGTCGGGCAGCCAGGTGTGCAGGGGGAACTGCGCGGACTTGCCCGCGACACCCGCGAGGAGCAGCAGGGCTACGACGGTGGGGTGGTCCAGGCCGCCGTTCGCGACGGCGCCCAGGATGCCGGTGATGCGGAACGTGCCGGTATCTGCGGCGAGCGCGAACAGACCGATCAGGAAGGGGACGTCGCCGAGCTTGGTTACCAGGAAGGCCTTGAGGGAGGCGGCGCGCGCTTCGGGCGTCTCCCAGTAGTGGCCGACGAGGAAGTACGAGCAGATGCCCATGATCTCCCAGCCGACCAGGAGCACCATCAGGTCGCCGGAGTAGACGACGAGCAGCATCGCGGCGGTGAAGAGGGAGACGAGAGCCGCGTACGAGGGGTAGCGGGGGTCGTCGCGCAGGTAGGCGGTCGAGTAGATCTGCACACAGGTCGCGACGAGCCCGACCAGGACGGCGACGAGGACCGCGAAACCGTCGAGGTGCAGGGCGAGGTCGATCGGGACCGAGCCGGTGGGGGTGAGCCTGGTCGCAGCGTCGATGGCCCGGCCGCCGCCCTGGTCCGAGGCGACGACGACGGCGAGCACGAACGCGGCGAGGGTGGGCAGTACGGCGAGGGGGCGTACGTATCCGGGGGCGATGCGTCCGAGCAGGAGACCGGCCGCGGCGCCCAGGAACGGAAGGAGGGGGACGAGGACGGCGAGGGTCGTGGTGGTCACGCGGTGGCCTCTGCCTTCTTTGCCTTCCCTGCCGGAGCAGTGGCCTGGTCTTCAGTGCCGTGGGTCTCGTCGGCCGCGTCGTCGGGGAGGGTTTCGGCGGCGTCGGTCTCGGCAGTGTCGCGGAGGCGGTCGACGTCCGAGCTGCCGCGGTTGCGGTGGACGGCGAGGACGATCGCCAGGCCGATCCCGATCTCCGCCGCCGAGATGGCGATGGTGAAGAGGGTGAGGGCCTGGCCGGAGTGCAGGGTGTCGCGGAGCCAGACGTCGAAGGCGACCAGGTTGAGGTTGACGGCGTTGAGCATCAGCTCGACGGACATCAGGACCAGGATCGCGTTGCGTCGGGCGAGCACTCCGTACAGCCCGGTGCAGAAGAGGAGGGCGGCGAGCACGGCGGGATAGGCGAGGTGCATCAGCTCTGCTCCTTACTGCGCTTGCGGGACAGGACGATCGCGCCGACGAGGGCGGCGAGCAGCAGGACGGAGAGTGCTTCGAACGGCAGCACCCAGTGCCGGAAGAGGAAGGCGCCGGTCACCTCGGTGGAGCCCTGGGCCGGTCCGTCCAGGTCGATCCAGGTGGCACGGAAGGCGTCGACGACGACCCAGACGAGCGTGCCGGCGGCGGCGACCGCCACACCGAGGGCCGCCCAGCGGTTACCCGAGTCGGCGTCCGGGGAGCGGCCGATGGGGGCCTTGGTGAGCATCAGCCCGAAGAGAAGGAGAACGACCACGGAACCGACGTAGATCAGTACCTGCACCCAGGCGATGAACTCCGCGGTGAGCAGGAGGTACTCGACGGCGAGACCGCCGAGCGCCACGACCAGCCAGAGCGCGGCATGCACCAGTTGCTTGGTCGTGACCGTGACGAGGGCTGCGCCGAGAGTGGCAATGCCGACGAGGACGAAAGCGATCTCGATGCCGGTCGGGGAGAGGAAGCCGGAGTGGGCGGAGTGGGCCGCGGCGGCTGCGAGTGTCACTCCTCCCCCTCTTCTTCCCTCTGAACCTGCTGGGTCTCTTCGGCCTGCTGGGCCTGCTGGGCTTCCTGCGCCTCCTTGGCGCGCTGGGCTTCGAGTTTCTCCGCCGTCTTGCGGGCGGCGGCAATCTCCTTCGGCTCCTCGGCGCCAGGGTCGAGTGCGGGCGGTTCCGGCACCGTCCACATCCATTCGCGGAGCTTGTCGCGCTCATGAGTGAGTTCGAGGATGTCCGTCTCCGCGTACTCGAACTCCGGCGACCAGAACAGTGCGTCGAAGGGACACACCTCGATACAGATACCGCAGTACATACAGAGTGAGAAGTCGATCGCGAAGCGGTCGAGGACGTTGCGGCTGCGCTCGCGCCCGCCCGGGGTGGCGGCGGGCACCGTCTCCTTGTGGGAGTCGATGTAGATGCACCAGTCCGGGCACTCACGGGCGCAGAGCATGCAGACCGTGCAGTTCTCCTCGAACAGGGCGATGACACCGCGGGAGCGGGGCGGAAGCTCGGGCTGGACGTCCGGGTACTGCGCGGTGACCGTCTTCTTCGTCATCGTCCGCAGGGTGACGGCCAGGCCCTTGGCCAGGCCTGAGCCGGGGATGCGGGGCCGCGATGACGGCGGGAGCGATGCAGCCATCAGTTGATCGCCACCTTCACGATGCCGGTGAGCGCGATCTGCGCGAGAGCGAGCGGGATGAGGGTGGTCCAGGCGAGCTTCTGCAGCTGGTCCTCCCGGAGCCGGGGGTAGCTCACGCGCAGCCAGATGACGACGAAGGCGAGGACCGCGGCCTTGAGGAGCGTCCAGACCCAGCCGAGTCCGTCGGCGCCGAACGGGCCGTGCCAGCCGCCGAGGAAGAGGACGGTGGTCAGTCCGCACAGGACGACGATGCCGGCGTACTCGGCGAGCAGGAACAGCGCGAAACGGAGGCCGGTGTACTCGGTGTACGCGCCGAAGATGATCTCCGAGTCGGCGACCGGCATGTCGAACGGCGGGCGCTGCAGTTCGGCGAGTCCGGCCACGAAGAAGACCAGGGCGCCGACGATCTGCCAGGGCAGCCACCACCACTCGAAGGCGTTGAGGATGCCCGGGAGGGAGACGGTGCCTGCCGCCATCGCGACGGAGGCGGCGGCGAGCAGCATCGGCAGTTCGTACGCGAGCAGCTGGGCGGCGGTGCGCAGGCCCCCGAGGAGGGAGAACTTATTGGCCGAGGCCCAGCCCGCCATCAGCGAGCCGAGCACTCCGACGCCCATCACGGCGAGCACGAAGAAGATGCCCGCGTCGACGAGCTGTCCGACCGCGCCCTCGCTGGGGCCGATCGGGATGGCGACGAGCACGAGGAGGTACGGGAGCAGCGCGACGGCCGGCGCGAGCTGGAAGATACGGCGGTCGGCCTCGGCCGGGACGATGTCTTCCTTCTGCGCGAACTTCACGCCGTCCGCGACGAGCTGGGCCCAGCCGTGGAAGCCGCCCGCGTACATGGGTCCGAGGCGGCCCTGCATATGGGCCATCACCTTGTGCTCGGTCTGCCCCACGACGAGGGGGAGGACCATGAACACGGCGAAGACGATGACGAGCCGGAGGGCGACGTCCAGTGCGTCGTTCACGCGGTATCGCCTCCGGCGGGGCGGTCGGGGGCCGGCTCGGGTGCGGGGTCCTGGGCCGGGGGCTCGGGCTGGTCGTGGGTGTCCGTGGGGGCTGTGGTGTCGGGGGTGGGCGTGGCCTCGGAGACGGGGGTGTCGCCGCGCAGGGCCTCTCCCCTGCCCGCCTCTTCCCGAACCGGGGGCTCCGCCTTCGGGCCTCCGGTCGTGTCGGGGGTGGGCATGGCCTCGGAGACGGGGGTGTCGCCGCGCAGGGCCTCTCCCCTGCCCGCCTCTTCCCGAACCGGGGGCTCCGCCTTCGGGCCTCCGGTCGTGTCGAAG